>CALVZI010000066.1 GCA_944372485.1 uncultured Bacilli bacterium | reverse complement strand
TATTATTGAAATAATTGATCATCACAAAATTGGTTCTATTGGTACAAATGCCCCAATTAATTTCCGTAATATGCCTGTTGGTAGTACAAATACAATATTATATTTACTTTATAAAGAACACAATATTGAAATACCAAAAGATATTGCTGGTATAATGATGTCAGGTATTTTATCAGATACTTTAATCTTAAAATCACCAACATCTACTAAATATGATGAAGAAGCTTTAACTGAACTTTCTAAAATAGCTGGTGTAAACTATGAAGAATATGGAATGGAAATGTTTAAAGCAGCATCTAGTTTAGAAGGTATGACAAAAGAGCAAGTATTATTTAGTGATTTTAAAAACTTTACAATTGGTGAAAATAAAGTTGGTATTGGACAAGTCTTAACTCTTGATATTGATCAAATTAAAAAAGTTGAAAATGAATATATTGATCTTTTAAACAAAGAAGCTGAAAGTAAAGGTTACGATATTATTGGATTATTTATTACTGATATTATTAACCAAGGTTCATATATTTACTTTAATAATAACAGTAAAGATATATGGAAAAAAGTTTATAGCAGTCCAGAGTTAGATGAAGGTTACTTTATTAATGGTTGTATATCTAGAAAAAAACAAATTGTGCCAAATTTAATGAAAATTATTGAAAAATAAAAAGAAAATTAACAAACAATTTTCTTTTTTTATTTACATAAATGTATATTTTCCAACAAAAATATTGCCCGGGCAATATTTTTTATTATTTTTTTAGAGAATTTTCAATAGCATCCATTAAATCTATTAAATAATATATAAAATGTTTTTCTAATTTTACTGTGTCTAAAACAATTGTTAACTCACCTAACATCATTTTAAATCTAAACATTCTTGATATATCATTTACCTTCATAAATAAACTATCACCATTTATTTGTTCAGTTAACTTACGTGGTAAAGTGACTTCAATAAAATTACGTGTTTGCTTAATTTTAGTTATATTTAAAGCATTAGCTTTCTTTTCAAACCATTCTTCATGCATATAAATAATTAATTCATCACTAATTTTACCAAAACGATCTTCTAATTCTTCTTTAACTTTAGTTAAAGAATCATATGAATCAATAGAATTAATTTTCTTATGAATTTCTATCTTTAATTCTTCATCACTAACGTAATTATCGTCAATAGTTGTTGCAACTTCAACTAAAGGTTGTAAATTTTGATTGTTATCTTGTTTTTTCTTTTCACCTTTAAGTTCGGTAACACGTTCATTTAACATTTTTAAAAATAACTCTATACCAACACTATCTATAAATCCCGCTTGTTCACTACCTAAAATGTCACCTGCTCCACGTATTGATAAATCTCTCATTGCAATAGCAAAACCACTACCAAGTTCCGTGAAATCTTTTATAACTTTTAAACGCTTAGTTGCAACATCAGTTAATCGCTTATTTGGTGCATACATTAAATAACAATATGCGATTTTATCACTACGTCCAACTCTCCCACGAATTTGGTATAGTTGAGCAAGTCCAAAATGATCAGCATCCATTATTATTAAAGTATTTACACGTGGAATATCAATACCAGTTTCAATTATTGTTGTACAAACCATTACATCATATTCATGATCAGTAAATTTTATCATTACATTTTCCAAAGCATTTTGTGTCATTTGCCCATGAGCTGATACCACTCTTGCTTCTGGTACTAATTCTTTTATTTTATTAACTACTAGATCTATATCAGCTACTCGATTATAAAGAATAAATACTTGCCCACCACGTGATAATTCTTTATAAATTGCATCTTTTATTAATGATTTATTTTCAGCAAGCACATAAGTTTGAACTGGATATCTATTAACTGGTGGTGTTTCAATAAGGGATAAATTTCTAAGTCCAGACATAGACATTTGAAGAGTTCTTGGAATTGGTGTTGCTGATAAAGTTAAAACATCTATATTAGTTTTATATCTTTTTATTTTTTCTTTATGTTTAACACCAAAACGTTGTTCTTCATCTATAACAAGTAATCCTAAATCTTTATATTTTACATCCTCACTAAGAATACGATGTGTTCCAATTAATATATCAATTCTACCATCTTTTAAACGTTTCAAAATATTATTAGTTTCTTTTGCACTTACAAAACGATTTAATAAGGCAATATTTACGGGAAATGATTTAAAACGTTCAATTGCATTCTCATAATGTTGACTTGATAGTATTGTAGTAGGACATAGGAACGCTACTTGTTTATTATCCATGATAGCTTTAAACATTGCTCTAAAAGCCACTTCAGTTTTCCCAAATCCAACATCACCACAAAGTAATCGATCCATAGGAATCTCTTGTTCCATATCTTCTTTTATTTCTCTAATTACTTTTAATTGATCACTTGTTTCTTCATAAGGAAATTCTGATTCAAAAATAGCCTGTTCTTCAGTATCTTTAGAAAAAGCAAAACCTTTTGAATGTTCTCTTTCAGCATATAATTTAAGTAATTCACCAGCAATATTATTAATTTTATTTTTTACTCTTAACTTAGTTTTTTCCCATTCTGTGCTACCTAATTTATTTAATTTAGGAGGTATACCATCAGCTGTTGAATATTTTGTAATAAACTCTATTTTTTCAACTGGAATATAAAGTTTATCATTACCTTTGTATTCTATTTGTAAATAATCTTTTTTTAAACCATTTTTAGTTAAGGTTTTAATTCCACAATATCTACCAATACCATGAATATTATGAACAACATAATCACCAATATTTAGTTTATTAATATCTCTAATTTTAGTTCCTAATTTAAAATTAGTTTTATAATGAATATCTTTCTCTTTCTTTCTAAATAATTCATATTCTGTAATAACTACTAAGTTGTTTAAAATAAAACCTTTAGATACTTTTTTTATTATAATATTAACTTTCTTCTTAAATAAATTAGTTTCACTAGTAAAAACACAATTTAAATTAGTAAAAGTATCAATTATTTTATTTGCTTGATAACGATTACTTACACAAATAACAACATATTCATATTGTTTTATATATTTACCTATTTGTTTTTCAATAGTTTCAATATTTCCCTTAAAAATAGGTAAATCTAAAGTGTTATAATTAATTGTTTTACTTATATCAAGTATTTTATTATCAAAAGAACTTAAATATATTTCTTTATTTGTTTTTATTTCTTCTAATTCAAACATATATTTAGTATCACTTGGTAAATCTAAATTTGTTGAGTATTCAAACATTTCTTTAACTAATAAATTATAGCTATTAACAATGTCAGTATAAAATGAATAAAAAATTGTTGGGTTTTCCAAATAATCATTTATATTAACAATATCTATATAATTTGGTAATTCACGATGTTTTATATCTTCAGAGGTTAAAGTTTCAGTATAAGGAACAATATTAAAACTTTTTACTTCTTTCTCTTTTAATTGTGTATCAACATTAAATATTCTAATAGAATCAATTGTATCGCCCCAAAACTCTATACGATATGGCTTTGTTTCATTTAATGGGAAAATATCTATAACAAAACCACGTACTGAAAATTCACCAGTTTTATTAACTATAGTTTCACGTTTATATCCCATTGTATATAATTTTTGAATTAATTTATCAATATTAATTTCATCATCCACATTAAGCTTTATCAAGAATGATTTAAAATAATCCCTAGTTGGTAAATATCTTAAATAACCCATTAAATTAGTAATAACAATTTGTGATTTCTTATTAATTAAACTATTAATTGTTTCTAAACGTTGAATTTTTAACTCTGGACTAATTGCAAGAGCTTCACTAGTTAGAAAATCATCCATGGGAAATAATAAAACATTATCTATATAATTAGTTAAAGATTGATATAATTTATTTGCTTCATATAAACTAGAACAAACAACAACTATATTTTCTTTTTTAGTTAAATAATATTGATATAGGTAAAGTGCTTTTGTTTCATTTGTTAAACCTAGTATTTCGTTTTTATCTAAATCAGAAAACAAATTATTAAACATATGATTCCTCCTTTATAACGCCAAAAATGTGATACTAAATATAGTACCACTACTTGTTATATTTATTCATTAAATTATCAAAACTTAGTACAAAATAATCATCTAAGATATTTACCACAGTATCAAAAGTATTATTTAAAATATTTAACTTTTCTTTATTTAAATGACCTAATACATAATCTTTAGTATCAATACTCTTATTATTAGAAATACCAATCTTAATTCTTTTATACTTTCTAGTTTTTAAATGCATTTCTATATTTTTAAGGCCATTATGTCCTCCACTACTTCCTTGGTAACGAAGACGAATTTTACCAAATTCAGTATCCAAGTCATCACTGATAATTAATATATCATCAATATTAATATTGTAAAAATCTACATATTTTTTTATGACTTCTCCTGATAGATTAATATAGTGCTGAGGTTTTAATAAAATTACTTTTTCGCTATTTATAAATAATTCAGTAAATAAACCTCCAAATTTTTCTTTTTTAAATTCCACGTTATGTTTTAAAGCAAATCTATCAATAGCCATAAATCCCATATTATGCCTTGTATTTTCATATTCTTTACCAGGATTACCTAAACCAACTATTAATTTCATAATATCACTATCTTTCTATATGATAAGCATTATATACTTCACTTTTAGAAATGTTTCTGTCTTTTGCAACTAATTTTATTGCATCTTTTGAACTTTTACCTTCTTTAATATACAAATTAACATGTTCTACAATTGTTAAATGTTCAAATGTCTTTTCTTCTTTATTACCATCAACAATAATAACAAATTCACCTTTTGCACCTTCTATTTCACTAATAACATCTGAAATTGTACCACGATATACTTCTTCAAATTTTTTACTTATTTCTCTACTTATACTAATATTTCTATTACCAAATATTTCAAACATATTATTTAAAGTTTTAGTAATTCGATGTGGTGCTTCATAAAAAATCATTGTATATTTAAAAGATTTTAATTCTTCTAACTCTTTTTTTCTTTTACTTTCTTTATGATCTAAAAATCCATAAAATAGAAAGTGTTTAGAATCTAACCCAGACATAATTAAAGCTGGTATTAAAGCAGTTGCGCCAGGAAGGCCTACAACATTATATCCAGATGAGATAGCAACTTTAGCTAATTCAAAACCTGGATCACTAATAACAGGTGTTCCTCGATCACTAACTAATCCGACATTATTTCCCATCTCTAAATATTTTAATAACTTGTCTTTATTTAGTATTTCATTATGATCATGACTAGCAATACATCTTTTTTTTATATTAAAGTGATGAAGTAATTCTTGAGTAACCCTTGTATCTTCAGAAAAAACTACTTCAACTTCATTTAAAATATTTATCGCACGTGGTGTCATATCATCAAGATTACCAATTGGTGTTGGTATTAAATAAAGTGTAGCAGTATTATTATAACTTTTTTGTGACATAAAAACACTTCCTCTAAACAGTTATAATTATACAAAAAAAAAAGAAAAAAGTCCAATTTACTCAAACATTTTCTTAACTTCTTCAGTATATTCATCATTACTATTATGGGTATATAAAGGAGGTAATATTTTTAAACCAGGATTACCATTTTTTCTTCCCTCTATTAATAATATATTAGATTCTAAACCAACTTTAGGATAAACAAATCTTATTTTTTTTGGTTCAATATTTTGCTTACGCATTTCTGTTATTATATCAATTAATCTATCAGTTCTATGAACGATTGCTAAATTACCATTATTTTTTAATAATTTACGAGAAATTTTAATAACATCAAAAACATTTAATGTTAATTCATGTCTGGCAATTTGTTTATAAACACTATCATTTTTTCTAGATTTTTCATTTACTTTAAAAAATGGTGGATTACATACAATAGTATCAAAAACATCACTTTCCATATTTTGATACAATTCCTTTATATCACCATTAATTAATTTGATTTGACTCTCTAAATTATTAATTTCTATTGATTCTTTGGCCATATCAAAAACATCTTTTTGAATTTCAACACCAGTAATTTGAGCATCAGTTTTAGTACTTAAAATCATTGATACAGGAGCATTTCCACACCCTATATCTAATATATTTTTTACATTAGTATTAAGAGTAACAAAATTAGGTAGTAATACAGAATCGATAGAAAAACTAAACATATCCGTATTTTGTACTATTTTTAAATTATTATAATTTAATAAATCATTAATTACTTTCATCGTCTTTCACATCTACTTCTATAATTCCATGACCAGAAATATCTACTTTTACTTTTCTTTTAAAGATATCAATTTCTGTTACTTTACCAGTACCAATTGCTGTAATAAATTCATCACCTATTTTAGGTAATTCTTTTTTACATTTTGTATAACAATCATCTTCATATCTTAAACAACATAATAATCTACCGCACAAACCATTTATTTTAGTAGGATTAAGAGCAATACCTTGATTTTTAGCCATATTAATTGAAACAGAATCAAAATCCTTCAAAAAACGAGTACAACATAGAATATTTCCACATGTTCCTATTCCACCATATTCTTTTGATTTATCTCTAACACCTATTTGTCTTAACTCAATTCTAGTTTTATAAACAGCCGCAAGTCTTTTAGCAAGCTCACGAAAATCAATTCTTGTATCAGATAAAAATCTAAATATTAACTGACTTCTATCAAAAGTAAAATGTGCATCTAAAACTTTCATATTTAAATCCATTTCCCCAACAAAATTACGACAACGTTTTAAAGCATAACTACTGTCTTTTATATTACGATTATTCTTTTTTAAATCATCTTTTGTAGCAACTCTTATAATAGGTTTTAAAGTGCCAATAATTTTATTATTTTCCAAAGAAAAATTTTCAACCATCACTGTGCCAAACTGTAATCCTTGTTCTGTTTCTACAATAACATTTGTACCTTTTTTTATCTTCTTTTCATTAGGAGAAAAATAATATATTTTTTTATTGTCAAAACTAACTCCTATTACTTCAACCATTATTTCTTCTCCTTTCCAAATCGATTATTAATTTATCCATTAATAAATTTATATTAGCATTAAAATTTAATTCTTTATAATGTTTTAAAATAATTTCAATTGTTACATATATTTCCTCTTTTGTTAATTTATCAACTATTTTTAATAATTGTTCTTTAAACTCACTAAAATATTCTAATTTTAAATTAAGTTTTAAATTTAATAAATCTTTATAAAATAATATTAGTATTAACAATGCTTGTCCGACACTATCACGATCACTAAAATAATCAAACCATCTATTTTTTATATCTAATAAAATGTCTAAATGATTAAGTTCATATTCTAAAGCAAATTTAATAATAATATCAAATTTTTCATTTTCTTTATAATTAGTTACAAAATCTAAAACATCTTGTGAATTATTACAAATAATATTAGCAATAGTTTCTAATGTATCGTTGGTCACTTTATGTTGAACCTCTCTAAGGGAAATAACCTGACATCTTGAGATAATAGTATTTAAAAGTTGATAAATATTATCAGTTAACAAAATAGCAATAATATTATCCTCTGGTTCTTCTAAAAATTTCAAAATTGAATTAGCAGCAGAAGAATTCATTTTTTCAGCTTCTTTTATAATATATACTTTTCTTTCACTTTCTACGGCCTTAGTGCTAAACATTTTTTGCAGTTCATCAATTTGTTCTTTTTTTATCCAGTTACCATCAGGTTCAATAATTTTTAATTCTGTAAAATTCCCATCATCAATTCGCTTGCAAATAGAACAATCTTTTGCTTCCTCTTGTGAAGTATGATGCTCACTGCATAATAAATATTTAGCAAAAGCAAGAGCTAGTTTATCTTTATTATAATAATTTCTTGTTTCAAACAAATAAGCATGTGAACAACGATTATATTTTAAAGAATTTAATAAAATTTGATATGCAATTGGTTGTTCTACTTTAAAATCATCTAACATACTTCACCACATTTCTAAAAGACTATTAATAATATAACAATTAACGAAATTAAAGCTGGTATACCAAAAATTGTTAATAATAATACCGTAATAATATTTATAGGTATATACAAATTAAGTGGTCCAACTAATAAATTATAACCATATAATATAAATGCACTAACAACTATTTTTTTTATTATATTAAATATTTTTCTTAACATAGGACAACCTCCTATAAAAGTATATGTCCTATATTTTAAATTATGTTAATGGTTTACGATCTTCTAATGCCATACTAATAGTTAATGAATCAATGTAATCCATATCAGCTCCTAGAGGAATTCCATGAGCTATCTTTGTTATTATTACCCCTTTATTTTCTAATTTCTTTGAAATATATAAAGAAGTAGTTTCACCTTCAATACTTGATTTAAGAGCAAGAATAACTTCTTTAATATTTTCATTTTCTATTCTCTTTATTAAAGCATCAATATTTAAATCATCTGGATTAATTCCATCTAATGGAGAAATTAGCCCATCAAGAACGTGATATAATCCATTAAATGCTCCTGTCTTTTCAAATGTAATAATATTCTTAGGTTCTTCAACCACACAAATAACATCATGATTACGTGTTTTATCCTTACAAATTAAACAAGTATCTTCTTCAGTTAAATTATTACAAATATTACATCTTTTTATTTTAGTTTTAATATCTAATAATGAATTAGAAAACATTGCAATTACTTCATCATCTAAATCCATAGTTGCAAGAGCTAATCTCTCAGCTGTTTTTTCTCCTATACCGGGAAGCTTTTTATAACATTCAATTAAATTACATATTGTCTTTGGATACATCATACTAATTAAAATAATCCTGGCATTCCTTGAGTATATTTCCCTAATTTTTGTTCTGTTAACTTATCAACTTTTACCATAGCTTCATTAAGAGCAACTACAGCCATATCTTCTAATGCTTCAATATCATCTTTATCTAAACTATCACAATCAATTTTAAATTTTAATATTTCTTTTTTTCCATTTACTTCAACTGTAACAAATGAAGATTTACCTTCAAAAACAGTTTGATCAATTTCATTCTTTTCTTTCATCATATCTTTTTGTAACTTTTGAGCTTGTTTCATCATTGCTTGTATATTCATATTTTATCATCTTCCTTCTATTCATATTCTACAATATCACCAAATAAATCAGTCATGTGATCTGTTTCTTTTTTTGTATTTCCAAGTAAATCATTTAAATTATAATTTTCTTCATGAAATGTAAATGTACGTAATTTATTATTAAACAAGTTTTTTATTTCATCCCATTCATCTTGATATGTGGAAATTAATTTGAATTTTTTATTAAAAATTTGTTCAAACATATTTTCTATATTAATAATATTTTCATTAAATAAATCAGAAGTTATTTCATCATTATATACATAAACTAAATAATCATTTCCCGCCGCCTTAAGTGCTCCGTCTAATACCATTGAAGCAACTTGATTAAAATCAGGATTTAGAATTTGTGTTCTAATTTCAATTTCTTTACTAAGAATATACTTAATAATTTTCTTATCTAAATTAGCTAAAGCATTTTCAATTCTAACTTGTTTAACAATTTTTAATTTTTCTTTAATATCCCTATTTGGAAATTCTACATTTTTATTATCTTCTTCTTTTATAGATACATTCTTTATAGGGACATCATTTTTAACTTCATTCTTACTTATTTCTTTGGAAATTAAATTTCTTTGTTCAACTATTTTTTCTTCTTCTTTTGCATTTGTAATTACCTTTGAATCATTATGAGAACATAGTTTTATTATAACCAATTCTAAAATCATTTTAGGTGAACTAAACGTTTTCATATCATGTAAAGAATTATTTAATTCATAGATATAATTTATAATTTCCCGAGAATTTAAATTTTTACTTAATTCTTTATAAACTTCTATATTATAATTTTTTTCTTTAAAATAATTTGGAACCTCACTATATAATAATAAATTTCTTAAAAACAATATTATTTCTTCAGTTAATTTAATAATATTTTTTCCGGAACTATTATATTCATCAATTAATCTAAATAAATTTTCTAAATCATGATTAATAAAACTACTAATAAACTCTTTTAGTTCTGTTTGTGATAAAGTTCCATTGATAGCATGAATATCACTTACATCAATTATTTTATCATCAGAAACAAAGGAAATTACTTGATCTAACATACTTAATGAATCTCGCATTCCACCATCAGATAAACGAGCTATTTCATGTAATGCTTCATCATCAATTTTTATATTTTCCAAAGAAACAACTTGTTTTAATCTTTCAACAATATCAGCTTCTGATATCTTTTCAAAATCAAATCTTTGACATCTAGATAAAATAGTATTTGGTATTTTATGTGGATCAGTAGTTGCTAAAATAAATATTATATGTGATGGTGGTTCTTCTAATGTTTTTAATAAAGCATTAAAAGCTCCAACAGTTAACATATGAACCTCATCTATAATATATATTTTATATTTTCCCGTTGTTGGAACAAGAGAAACTTTTGATTTTAATTCTCTTATTTCATCAACACCATTATTTGATGCAGCATCAATTTCTATAATATCAGTTGCTTGTTTATTATTATATTGCGTACAATTTACACAAACATCACATGGCGTTAATCCATTAGGTGATTCACAATTAATAATTTTAGCTATTATTTTAGCTATACTTGTTTTACCAGTCCCTCTAGGTCCAGCAAATAAATATGCATGAGATAATTTGTCATGTAATATTTCATTAGCAATAGTTTGAGTAATTACTTTTTGTCCAGCTACTTCTTCTAAAGTTTTAGGTCTGTATTTTCTATATAAAGCTTGATACATGATTTATCACCTCTTTAACAATTATAACATTTACTAATCAAAGAAAAAAGAATTTAACGATTATTAAATTCTTTTTTCTTTAAAATATTCTTTTAATAAACTTGTTGTTTTTTCTTCTAAGACACCGCTGGTTATTTCGACAATATGATTATTTAATTTATTATTAAACACATTTTCAATACTTCCAGAATATCCAAATTTTGGACTCTTTGAACCATATACCAATCGTTTTATTCTTGATTGCAATATTGCACCAGAACACATCAAACATGGTTCTAAAGTAACATATATTGTACATTCTTCTAAACGCCAATCATTTGTTTTTTTGCATGCTTCTTCTATTGCTAATATTTCTGCATGATGCGTAACAATTTTACTTTTATTTTTTTTATTATGTGCTTTAGAAATAATTTTATCTTTATAAACAATTACCGCTCCAATTGGAACTTCATCTTCTAACAAAGCCTTCTTAGCTTCTTCTATTGCTATATTCATATAATATTCATCCACATTATCACCACTTAATAATAAAAGACGCACACAATAAGAGATCCTTAAGGCTGCTGTCTTCCAACTCTGACCTGGTTCAAATATTATCGTTGCGTCTTATATAATATATACTATTATTATAAGTTTTTCAAGTTTTTAATATATGTTTCACGTGAAACATTGTTCTTTATTCGTATTTGTTTATACTTTATATTCTTCTTTTTATATGTTTCACGTGAAACATTGTTTATCCTTCGTTATTTGTTTTACTTTATGTTTTTCTTTTTATATGTTTCACGTGAAACATTGTT
>CALVZI010000065.1 GCA_944372485.1 uncultured Bacilli bacterium | reverse complement strand
CTAATAGTATAATTTTTATTCTTAATTAAACTATTAAATATACTTTTTTTATAAACTCTAACACTTACTTTTATATTATCAGTTCCAACTACAATATTAACATCTTTAATATCACTTAAGTTATTTTTAATATAATCATTTACTCTAGAATCACTAATTTCAGAACTCTTTAATTCATAAGTAATAGCTTCTTTAATAACATGTTCTACTTTACGCTCATTTACTTTCATTAATCCCATATCAACAACAAAAACAAGTATTATTAATAATAAAGGTAATATAAGTAGAAAACTTACTAATACTTGTCCATTACGATTCATGATAAATCACTCGTTTCGTTTCTATTTTATAAGGACTATTTAGTACTTTATTTAAGAGTGGAGTATTAATTTTAAATTTCTCACTTACTACAATAGTTGTATTACCATCTTCATATAAAAAATTTAAACCTAAATTATTTTTTAATGCATAATCATTCATTTCATCCGTTTTATCATCTTGATATAAAGAAACTAATACATCTAAATCTTCTTCTAAACTATATTTTTTATATATAATATTACCAAAGTCAACCATTCCTAAAATAATCAACATTAACACTGGTAATATAATAATAAATTCTACTAAAGCCTGACCCTTATTATTCATATTATCACACTCTCATATCATATAAAATTATATCACAAAACAAACACTATCTTCAATACTTAACAACAAAAAAAATCATAAAACAAATTTATGATTTTTAATTTTATGTTATCTTAAAATATATGGATCTTTTTCAGTTCCAGAGCCACTCATTATATCAACATCTCTTTTCAAATATAGAGTTGGCAATACTTGATATTCCTTAGTATTAATGTAAGATGCAGAAAAATTAATCCCCATTATTCCATACATTCCGATGAAATATGAATAGTTTTGTTTTAGAGAACTAGGTGTTATAGTCCATGTTTTAAAAGTTCGATCTGTTTTAATCCAACTATTTTGACTACATACCAAAAAATTTGTAGAATCCCAGTAATATAAAGCTTTATTAATACATGAACTACGACTAGCAGTTGTTCCACCACTAGTTGAGAAACCATAATCGCTAGGATAAATCAAGCCAACTTGACCTAACCATTCTGTTGCATGATTACTATAAACTGTAATTCCACGTTCACGATCATAAAACATCTTAGGTGAAACATCTTGATTCGAATTACTTCCTCCTAAATTCCACAATACTGTATCTATTAATTGTTTCGATTCTGTTGTTAAACCATTTGTAGAATATGTACCTGTCCGATTATAATAATCACCACTATTTAATAATTTTTGTAAACTTGACTGAGTCCAGTCATTTATAGCTTCACTATTCCAAAACAGATCACCTAATGAATCTTTCCTCATTATTTTTAATCTTCCATCAAATACTCCTATTATCCTCCATAATTCATTATTAAACTGTACATAATTATCTGGATTTGGTCCTATATAGCGATATTCTCTTGGTGAGGTTGAAGTTGTTATTTCTCCATTGTTGTCAATGGCCACTAATCCATTTCCACCATCTGCTACTGTACTTTGTACTTTATCAAATGCTAAATACTCTGTAGCATTCCCAAGTGGTTCCGGTTCAGGTTCAGGTATACTTCCAGATACTTGAGCAAAGTTCAAAGTTAGTGTTAATTGTTTGGAATTTGTTGGTATTTCAGTTGCAGACTCATCATACGTTACAATTACTTTAAATGTTTTAGTATCACCTACACTTAATCTTGTATATCGTGTTATTCCTTTTAATTTAAATTTTATATATGTTGGTGATGCTGCATTTGCTTCATCTATTCCTTCAATACTTTCCAAATATGCATCTAAACTCCCTTGATTTTCTACTGTTAATATATATTCTGCGCTACTTCCTGGCTTCTTTAAATCTACTTTAAAAGTTGCAGTTGTTCCTTCAAAAGATTTTTCTTTTGTTTCAGCTGAATTCATTGTTCCTTCTTGAATATCAGTAAACAATATTCTAAAATTACTAGTAATGTTTGATGTACCATTTATAACTAATCTACTACTTAGTGCAGAATAACCTATAATCATTACAAATGATAATATTATTAAGACTGTTAATATTACATTTTTTGTATGCCTTCTATGATACATAAGCACCATCCTATCTACTATTTAATTTTAACATAGACATCCTTTCATTGCAATAAAAAAAAGCAGCAAAAAAAGACAAAATTATATTTGTCTTTTGGATATATTACTCTTTATCAACACATTTACCTTCTCCAGGCTTATCACCTTCAACATATACTTTATCAACTAAAGAACATGAAGTTTTCGTCATAGAATCAGTTAAATATCCTCCTAACAATTTAACAACACTAACTACAATAACACTAATAACTGCAATAATTAATAAATATTCTACAAGGGCTTGCCCTTTTTTATCTTTTACCATATTTCCCTCCACTAGTATCTATTAACATTAGTTTAAACTTTTTTTTTACATTTGTCAATCACTTTTAAATATGTTATATTAATTGTGGTGATTATATGCGTTTAATGATTAATAATATGGAACAAAATTTTTATATTTGTAATAGTTTTAAATCACGTTTTTTTGGGTTAATGGGTAAAGTTAATATTAAAGATATTTATATTTTTCCCAAATGTAATAGTATTCATACTTTTTTTATGAAAGAAAAAATTGATGTTGTTATGTTAGATAAAAGTGGTAAAATTTTAAAAATTTACAGTAATTTACAACCTTGGAAAATTATTTTACCTAAAAAAAATGTTTATTTTGTTATTGAACTTCCTAAAAATACTTTAAAAGAAAAAGAATTACAATTTATTTTGTAATCCTTTTTTATACATAATATTGCATATTTATAATTAGAATCTTTATTTAATATTATTAATTCTCTTTTTTTATAATATTTTTCTATTTTATTATTAGTATTATTTTTTATATAAAATTTATATTCTAATAACAATGGTAAATATTCTTTATTTAATTTAGTATGTGTTAGATTATATACTCTATCTATATAATGGGCTAATTCATGAATAATAACAAATGTATCTTTTATAGTATTACTTTTATGTATTAATATACCACCATTCTCATATATTCCATTTTCTTCTTCTTTTATCAATTCGTGATATATAAAGTTATTATGAATTTTATTTTTTACTATTCTTCCCCATTCTTTATTAATAGATTCATAAAAATTAATTGCTAGGTATAAATAATAATTATTCTTTGTATTCAAATTCATAATCAAGAATTCTAATATTATCTCCTTCTTTAGCTCCTAATTTTCTAAGTTCTTCATCAACACCCATTTTTCTTAATTTACTTGCAAATCTAAGAGCTGCTTCATCACTTGAAAATCTAGTCATTTTAAGTAATTTTTCTACTTTTTCACCAGTTATAATCCATTCATTACCCATATGGTTTATATTAAACGGTTTTTCTTCTTTAAATTTATATAGTACATGACTTTCAAATCTTTCTGGTTCATATAATGGTTGTTTTTCTATAGTATCTAGAATATCTGCAAGTTCAGTTAATATTTCATCTATTCCATAACCTGTAACCCCAGACATTTCAAATATTTTTTTATCTTTTACTTTTTCTTTAAATTTAACTAAATTTTCTTTAGATCCTGGCAAATCCATTTTATTAGCTATTATTATTTGTGGTTTTTTTATTATTTCTTTATTAAATGCTTCAAGTTCATTATTAATAGTTACATAGTCTTCATAAGGATCTCTTCCTTCAAAAGCACTCATATCAATTATATGAGCAAGTACTCTTGTTCTTTCGATATGTCTTAAGAATTTATCTCCTAATCCTTCTCCTAAAGAAGCACCTTTTATTAATCCAGGTAAATCAGCAATTACAAAACTTCTTTTATCTTTTGTTTGAACTACTCCTAAATTTGGTCTTAAAGTTGTAAAGTGATATGCAGCAATCTTTGGCTTTGATGCACTAACTTTAGAAATAAAGGTTGATTTACCAACACTAGGCATACCTACAAGTCCAACATCAGCTAAAAGTTTTAATTCAACTTTTACTCTTTTTTCTTCTCCTGGTTCACCATTTTCCGCAAAAGATGGAGCTGGATTAGTACGGGTTGCGAAAGCAATGTTTCCACGTCCACCGCGACCACCAGAAGCAACTACTGCTTGTTCTTTATTTTTAGTTAAATCAGCAATTATAAAACCAGTTTCAGTATCAGTTACAACTGTTCCAACTGGTACTTTAACAATAATATTTTCACTATTTCTTCCGTGTTTTCCTTTACCTTCACCATTCGCACCTTTTTTACCTTTAATATGTTTTCTAAGTCTTAAATCAAGTAGTGTATTTAAACCTTCATCAGCTTCAAAAATAATATCACTACCACGGCCACCATTACCACCAAATGGTCCACCCATTTCCACATATTTTTCACGACGAAAAGCCATACAACCATCGCCACCATCACCAGCTTTTAAATCTAATAATACTTCATCAACGAACATAGTTTTTCACCTCAAAGAACATTATACACGAAAAAGGAATAAAAAAAAAGGTTTTACCCTTTATTTCTTATTAGAGAATATTGTCGCAGCAACTAAAACTAAAATAATTACAATTACTACAATAATAACAATATTCATATTTTCTGTTCCACTACTAGGTTTTTGTACTACTGCTAAAAAGTTTGAAAATTGTAATAACTTATTTAACATTTAAGCACCCACCCCACTTAATAATATAGCAAGCGGAATTAAATTATAGAAAAATTTAATTAAGAAAACTAAACAAATATTGTCATCATTCTTTACATATATTATATTTAATAATATAGCAAATAATAAATATGGAATCATATATAACCATGTTACTACTAATGATAAATCATCATACATAATATTAACAAATGCATATATGACACTACTTATAATTATATATAAAACATTAGGTTTAATAATATCTCTAATTGCTTCTTTAAATAATAATTCTTCAGCTATAGTTGCAAATATTAAAGTTTTTATAACTAAATAAATAGCTGCGACACTATATATTGAATATATAGCTTCAGTATTTCCATCACTAGCCCCAAGTTCTGGATAAAATGAAGATAAAACAGTTCCGACTGCCATATATATTACAAATAATAATAATGCATAGCCAATTGCTCTTAAAATTTGCTTACCAATATTCTTTTTAAATAATTTTTTACGACATTTTTTTAATTTATCTTTATAACAATAAACTATTACTGCTAAGTATAATAAATCAGCAAATATCATAGACAACTCTGTAGTTCCAAAGATACTACTTACAATTTTTACATAAAACAAATAAAAAATAAATAAAAATAAAGTTTTAAATAAACTAGCATTTACCTTCACAACTTATCCCCTACCTTCTAAAAAGATTATAACATATAAAAAAGAAAAGAGAAACAAGTTGTTCTCTTTTTTACATTTATTGACAAGAAAAAGCCTAATGGCTCTTCCTACTAACATCTCTACAGTGCTAAAATGTTAGAAAAATCTTCTTAACCATCCCCATATATTCATAGTCATGGCCTCCTTCCCCTTTAACACTTCACACTTTGAGTATATCACTAAAATTAAAAAAAAGCAAGAGTGTTTAACACGAAAAAAACAGATTTTAAAATCTGTCTTAATTTTCTGGTTTTTCAGGATATACACTAGCCTGTTTCTTATCTTTACCAACACGTTCAAACTTAACATATCCATCAATTTTAGCATAAATAGTATTATCTTTACCCATTCCTACATTTTTACCTGGATAAATTTTAGTTCCACGTTGACGATATATAATAGATCCACCTGTTACAAATTCTCCATCACTAGCTTTAGCTCCTAAACGTTTAGATTCAGAATCACGACCATTTTTAGTAGATCCTTGTCCCTTTTTATGAGCGAATAATTGAATGTCAAATTGTAATAACTTTAATAAGTCTTTCATGGATACACCTCCTTATTTAATAATTTTAATATTTTCTGTATATTGTGTTTCTAGTTCTTCTAATAATTCTAACATATTTACAATAAAATTATTAGAAACTTCATTATCTTTTAATATTTTAATAATTAATTCATCTTCATTCTTTTCAAAATCAATTAATGATGAATCATATTTCATTATTCCATTAACTGTTGTAATAACTGTACTACTTACTGCAGCACATACAATATCACTTCCATACAAGTCATACATCGCATGACCACTAATAGAAATTTCACTTATTTTTCTATTACTATAACTAACTTTTACTTTAATCATAATTATTTAACAGAAATAGTTTTAATTTCCACTTTTGTATATGGTTGACGATGACCTTGTTTTTTACGTGATTTTTTCTTAGGTAAATATTTAAACACGATAGTTTTTTTACTTTTTCCATGTTTAATAACTTCACCAGTTACAGTAGCACCTTTAACAGTTGGTGTACCAATTTTACCATTTGCCATTAATACTTCGTCAAAAACAACTTTTGAACCAGCTTCTGCATCTAATTTTTCAACATAAATTACAGAACCTTCTTCAACATAATATTGTTTTCCACCAGAACAAATTACTGCTTTCATATTTTCCCTCCTTTAATCTAAGACTCGCCTATTTAAGGTACTTACGTTTAAAACCTTATTTCGCGCGGTTGTAGAGAGGCTCTACACAATATAAGATTCTATCACAGAAGTGTATGTTTGTCAAATATTTTACGTAATATTTCACGTTCTGTTATATATCTATTTCCTATATAAAATAAATGTTTATAGTCTCTCTTAATCCTTTTTAAGGATGCCCCATTTATATTTTCATGTTTCTTAAAGTATAATTTATATAAATATCGTTCTAATAAAAACTTTTTAAAATATAAACGATATTCCTTATAAACCTTATAGATGTGTTTGTGAAGTAGTAAAAGGGTTGTAAGTAAGAAGACACTCTTAAAAATGAGGCTATTTAATAATAACAAAAATATGAAAAATATGCAAGAAAAAAATAACAAAATTTGATAACTTTTATAAAAAGATATAAACTTTTGTAAAATTAAAATTAATATTTTAGAACCATCTAATGGTATTATTGGTAATAAATTAAATATTAAAATAGAATTATTAAAAAAAGTAAATAAGGAACTATCTACTTTACACTTTAATATATAGTAACCTAATATTTGAAACATAGGTCCCATAATAGTAATAATAAATTCTTCAATAATTGGTTTATTTAATAACTCTTCAAACTTAGTAAGTCCCCCAAATGGTAATATAATTATTTCTTTAATATTCCATTTAAAATAAATACCAGCTAAAACATGACCAAATTCATGAATTAATATTAAATAGGTAAACAAAGAAAATTCATAGAAATACCCAGTTAATGCACAAATAAAAGCAGTTATATAAAAAAAGAAATGAATATGTATTTTAGTTAATATACTCTTTATAATCTAACACTTTCCCATCTTTTTTAAATACTAAATATAAAGAATCCCCCTTAGTTTCCCCTATTAAACTTCCCTTTTCTATATAATCATATAAATTTAAATTATTAACAGATACATTAGAATACCATATATCAATACCATCTTGACCTTGAATAATAACAGTATCTTTATATTCATCTTTATCTCCAACAAAAACAACTAATCCACCAACCATAGCTGGAACCATATAATTAGTATCAACTTTTAACTCTACCCCATCTTTATAAACATTAGTTTCTTTAAAGTTGAGTTTTTCATTAAAAACAGGTTTAGTATTATCTTCAAAAAAGTTTTTAAATGGAATCGGACTACCAAAATATTTTTGATATAAATTATTTACACTAGTAAAAGAAAAATTATTATTATAAACATATTTATAAAAATCAGTTTTTAATTTATCATTATTTTTAAGTAATATTAAAGTAATAAATGTAAGTATTATAACAATTAAAATTTTTACAACATAAAAATATATATTTTTTTTACTTTTTTTCTTCTTTTTATCTTCTTTATTTTTTTTACTTCTAATTTGTTCCCTTATACGTTCTAAATCGGCATCCATTTTATCACCCGTATAATTGTATGAAAAAAAGAGCTTGTCTAGAACTCTTTATTTAATCTTTTATCACGAGCAATTTTAGAATAAATACATCCACAATAATCTTGACGATATAAGTTATACTCATTTGATAATTCAATTGATCTTTTATAACCATTCTTTTTCTTAAAATCAGCATATAAATAAGATATATTATATTTATCTTCTAAACTCTTTCCTATTTCATTTAACCAAGCTGCATTTTTATATGGACTAATAGATAAAGTTGTTCCAAAATAATCAAAATTATTCTCCTTAGCAATTCTAGCAGTCTCTTCTAATCTTAATTTATAACACTTATAACACCTATTACCACCTTCAGGTATATCTTCTAACCCTTTAGCCATAACATCAAACTTATCACCATCATAATTACATTCAAGTAATTTAATACTAGGTTCAAAGGAATTAACAAATCTTTTTACTTCTTCTAATCTTTTATTATATTCTTCAACAGGAGAAATATTTGGATTATAATATAGTATTGTTATATCAAAATAGTTTCTTAAATACTCTATACAATAACTACTACAAGGAGCACAACAAACTTGTAATAATAAATTTTTTTTACTATCTAATGAATTTATAATTTCATCTAATTTTTTTTGATAATTTATATTCATAAAAACCACCAAAGTTATAATAACAAAACAAGTATTATTAGTCAAATTATTGAAATGGATTTTATTTTGTGATAAGATTAATTTGTAATCATTTTGCCCCATAGCCAAGTGGTAAGGCATCGGACTCTGACTCCGACAGCGCTAGTTCGAATCTAGCTGGGGCAACCACAGTTATTAACACCAAATGGTGTTTTTTTATAAAAAAATCTACATAACGTAGACTTAATTATTTCTCAACCTCAAACGATATATTTACTCTTTTACTAATTTTTATTTTATCTTCTAATTCTTTAATTATTTTTTTATTTTTATTAAACATTACTGAATAAATTAAATATTCATCCCATAATTCTATTTCTTTAATTTTTCTTTCATTTAAATTTGAAAAATCTTTTATATATTTTTTTAATCCCTCCATGTTTTTATTTATTTGAACACCTAACTTTGTTCTAGTAAAGGGATTTAAACTACTAAATATACCTTTAGAAAAAATATATATAAAACCAATAACAGGCATAAATATAACAGCAAATATTCCACCTAGAAAAATTAATATAGCTAACCAAGCAGGTATATAATTTAAAATATCATTAGGTAATAAAAACATTATTACATTAAGTAAAAAGAGTGAAATAGCTGTGATAATATAAGTTACAACATATTTTTCATTAAAAATATTAAATTGAATTTTTAATAATTGTTTATTAAAACAATCTTTCTTAACTAATTCTTTAAATCTAGAAAAAACAATTTCTTTATTTTCTTTTAAACACTCTAAAATATATTTTTCATTTCCTTCTAATCCATTTACATCATCATTAATAACTTTAATATCATTTTCAATAACAATTTTTTCTTTTAACTTTAAAGATAGTACTGTAGCAATTATATCTTTACTATCAACATTAAAACCATCAATATAGCTAAGTGCTGCAATCGAATATTTATCAATTATTTCACGATAATAAGATTCACTTTTTATATCATCTTTATTTAATTTATCTTTATAAGCATGACTATATCCAAATCTTATACCAATATAAATTATAACTAAAAAGAAATTTTTAAACATGCCTATGAACATTAAAAATATAGTTATAAATAATAATCCTATAATTAAATTAAAAAGAATAAGGATATTATTAAAATCTAGAAAATTTATTTTTGAAAAGTCAGTATTAATAAGTTCTGAAAAATCAATATTAATTCCTGGTTCATTAAATGAACTAAATAAAATATATCACCAAAACAATATATCAATTATCAATATAAACTTTTTTTTCATAACACACTTTTACTATTAATACAATAAAAAAAAAAAATGTTAAAAAAAAAAAAAAAAAAAGTCTATCCTTCAATAGACTTTATAGCTTC
>CALVZI010000064.1 GCA_944372485.1 uncultured Bacilli bacterium | reverse complement strand
TTTTTTTTTTTTAAAAATAAAATTGTGAGAATGTTAAAGTTTGATATAAAAAGAAAAATTGAAATTACTGTGTAATTTAAGGTAATGAATAGAAAAAAAGCTTAAAAAAAGCTTTTTTTCTTTATTTTCACATAAATTTTATAGTGTTTTTTGTTTTTTTTTGATAAAATATTATATGTGTAGAAAGAAGGTCAGTATATGAACTTTTTAAGAAAAATATTTGATCATGAATATAAAGAGTTAGAAGAATTTAAAAAGTTAGCAGATCAAGGCATGGCATTAGATGATGAAATGAATAAATTAAGTGATGAAGAATTAAAGAATAAAACATAAGTATTTAGAGATCGTCTTCGTAATGGGGAAACAATTGAAGATATTAAAATAGAAGCTTTTGCGGTTGCTAGAGAAGCTGCTTATCGTGTTATTGGTGAAAAACCATACTATGTGCAAATATTAGGTGGATTTGCTATTCACTATGGTAATATTGCTGAAATGAAAACTGGTGAAGGTAAAACTTTAACTGAAACAATGCCAGCATATCTTAATGCATTACCTGGTTTAGGGGTTCACATTATTACAGTTAATGAATATTTAGCTGGACGTGATGCAGAATGGATGGGTGAAATCTATCGTTTCTTAGGATTAACAGTTGGTGTTAATTATCACGATTTAGGAAGTAGAGAAAAAAGAGAGGCTTATAACTGTGATATTATGTATTCAACAAATAATGAAATAGGATTTGATTATTTACGTGATAACATGGTTATTAAAGCTGAAAATAGAGTTCAAAGAAAATTAAATTTCGTTATTATTGACGAAGTTGACTCTGTATTAATAGATGAAGCAAGAACACCATTAATTATTTCGGGTGGATTTATGCAATCAGCTAACTTATATAAAGATGCTGATAAGTTTGTAAAAAAACTTAAGGAAAATGAAGGGTACATTTATGATGAAAAAACACGTACTGTTTCACTAGATCAAAAAGGTATAGCTAGTGCTGAAAAAACTTTTAAAGTAGCTAATTTGTATGATATTAAGAATACAACTTTAGTTCATTATATTAATCAAGCATTAAAAGCTAATTATGGTATGAAATTAGATTTTGATTATGTTGTTCGTGATGATAAAGTTATAATCGTTGATCAATTTACAGGTCGTTTACAAGAAGGTAGACAATTTTCTGATGGATTACATCAAGCACTTGAAGCTAAAGAAAATGTTACAATTAGAGAAGAAACTAAAACTTTAGCAACTATTACTTTCCAAAATTTATTTAGATTATATGATAAAATTGCTGGTATGACAGGAACGGCTAAAACTGAAGAAGAAGAATTTAGGGATATATATAATATGTATGTTATTACAATTCCTACAAATAAACCAGTTATTAGACAAGATTTTGGTGATTTGATATATGCAACTAAAGAAGGAAAATATAAAGCAATTGTAAAAGAGATTAAAGAACGTCATAAAAAAGGTCAACCAGTTTTAGTTGGTACGATTGCTGTTGAAGCTAGTGAACTATTAAGTAATATGCTAAAAAAAGAACATGTTCCACATGAAGTATTAAATGCTAAAAATAATGCTCGTGAAGCTGAAATTATTGCTCAAGCAGGTAAGAAAGGTGCAGTTACTATTGCAACCAATATGGCAGGTCGTGGAACTGACATTAAAATTGATGATGAAGTTCGTGAACTTGGTGGATTATGTGTATTGGGAACAGAGCGTCATGAATCTAGACGTATTGATAATCAGTTACGTGGTCGTGCTGGACGTCAGGGAGATCCTGGTATAACTCAGTTCTGTGTATCTTTTGAAGATGATTTAATGGTTCGTTTTGGTACTGATAAAGCTAAGGCATTACTTCAAAGAGTTGGATTTGATGGTGAATTGTCAATACGTAACAAAATGTTATCAAATTCAATTGAATCTGCTCAAAAAAGAGTGGAAGGAAATAACTTTGATACTCGTAAAAATTTATTACAATATGATGATGTAATTAATCAACAAAGAGAAATCATTTATGATAGACGTAATGAAATTTTAGATAACGAATCTATTCATGAGACAGTTTTATCAACAATTAAAAATTTTGTTGAAGATTTAGTTAATTCACACATTCAACCTGAAGGATATTTAACAGGAAAAGATTTAAATGAAATATTAGAAATGGTTAATAGTAATTTATTAAAAGAATCACTTACCTTGGATGATATAGAAAATATGAATGAAAAAGAATTAAGTGAGTTTATATATAATAAAGTATTAGATGAATATGAATCTAAAATTAAAGATTTACCAATAGAGATAGTGAATGATTTTGAAAAAGCAGTTTCTCTTCGTGTAATTGATACTCACTGGATGGATCATATTAATACAATGTCACATTTACGTGAAGGAATAGGATTCCGTGGTTATGCTCAAGAAAATCCATTGCGTGCTTATACTTTAGAAGGTTTTGAATTATTTGATAATTTATTAGAAACTATTGACAAAAACATTACAATGTTTTTACTAAAAGCAGAAATTAGACAAAATACAGAACGTAAAGAAGTTGCTAAAGGTCAGGCTGTTACTGACTCTACAAAAGAAAAGAAAAGTACTCCAAAAAAAGTAAAAAAAGTAGGACGTAATGATTTATGTCCATGTGGTTCGGGTAAAAAATATAAGCATTGTTGTGGAAAGTAGCAAAAAATAAGGACAAGTTTAAGTTGAGTGGTTAGAAATTCTTAATTTATCTATGCAAAATTAAAAATATGAAGTAAAATAAAGGTGTGAACAGTTATTTAATGTGTTGACACCTTTTAAATTTAAAAAAAGGAGATTTTTAATGGAAGAAAAAAATAATATAGTAATATATCAATTAGATGATGGAAAACAAAAATAGATGTAAAAATTGAAGATGAGACAGTATGGATATCACAGCAACAAATGGCAAATTTATATGGTATAACTAAACAAAATATAAGTTTACATATTAAAAATATTTTTGATAATGAAGAATTAGTTAAAAATTCAACTGTCAAGGAATTTTTGACAGTTCAAAAAGAAGGAAATAGAATTGTTGAGAGAAAAGTTGGATATTATAATCTAGATATAATTATTTCTTTAGGGTATAGAATTTAGTTAAAAGTCGCTACAAACTTTAGAAAATGAGGAATGGAAAGATTAAAGAAATAAATGATTAAAGGGTTATCCATTGATGACGAAAGACTTAAAGACAATGGTGGAAGTAATTATTGGAAAGAACTACTCGCTAGAATTAAAGATATAAGATCATCTGAAAAAGTATTATATAAACAAATCATTGACTTGTATGCAACTACTATTGATTAGGGCAGTACAGTGAAAAATATAATGTGAATATAAAATTGATTAAAAATATATATTCTATGCTTTAGATAAGTATTTAAACAAAAAAAGAAAGCTATAGTTTAGAAGCAAAATATTATTAGAATTATTTTAAAGATGATATAATTATTACAATGTTTTAGTTAGGAGAATAATTATGATTGAAAAAATACTAAATTATGAAAAATATGATATATCAAAACTTGAAAAAGAAATAATAGATTTAAAAGATGCTCGATTATTATTTATATATTTATTTGTTACAAAAAATAATAAAGAAATAATTGCAAATAAAATTTTTGAAACTAAAGATTTTAAGTATATGCATTTTTTGTTAAGGAATTTTTATGTGGAAGTTTATGATAAAATATTGGATTATATTTTAAAAAATAATAGTGATGCAAGATATTTATACAATATTTTATATGATGTTGATTATTTAAATAATATATGGAGAATCAAAATAATAAACAAAATAATTTCTTTAAATAATGATCCATATGCTGTTAAAGCATTATATTATTATTTTTGTGTATTAAAGCTATATGACGCAATACTATTTAAAAAAATACAATTATTGGTTAAAGAAAAATTAGGAATAAATGTGAATAAAGAAAACTATACTTTAATTTTTGAGAAAATATTGTTTGAGAAGAAAAAAGATCCAAATGGATATAGTGAAAATTGTTATATTGGCCATAAAAATTATATTCCTAACATTATCGTATGTCATATAAATAGTACTTATAATTCAGCTATAAGCCACTTTTACGATTCAAAAAGTGAAGTGTCTAGTCATTATGTTATTAGAAAAGATGGTCATATTAAACAAGTTGTATCGTTAGAAAATTCCGCGTGGGCAAATGGTACTTCTTTTCGAGAATCTAGTGATGCTTATTATAAATTTGCCACATCTGAATTAATTAATTCAGTTTCTGAAAATGCTAATTACTTTACTTTTTCAATAGAACATGAAAGTTTTGATGGTAGTTTAACAAATGAACAAATTGAATCTAGCGTAAAAGTTATTAAAGAAATTATAAAATATGTCAAAATTAAATATAATTATGATATTCCCATTGATAGAAAACATATTATTGGTCATAATGAAGTTAATCCAATTGTTCGAAAAAAGTGTCCGGGAATTAATTTTCCTTATGACGAAATTATAAAAAGGTTAAAAAATAAAAATTAAGCATAGTAAGATTATATAATATAAAACACATGAAATGTAGAAATGTATTATGATTAGATGTGAGAAATTCACATTTTTAATCTACTATATTTTTAATTGATAGTTATAATATTGTAAATTTAATATTAAAATATATATAAAATATGATATAATATAAGAAATTCAAAACAATTTATATAAGATATTTTTGTTTTGAAAAAAAATAATAATTTCTAGGAGGTAAATAATGAACGAAACAAAAAAAATTATTATTATATTAATTGCAATTTTAATTGTAGGAGGTATTACTATTGGTGTTTCAATAAGTAGTGCTAGTGCAAAAGAAAAAAATTTAGATAATGCAATTGAATTAGTTGAAGATGAAAAAATGCATATACTATTTTTAGGAAGACCAACATGTACATATTGTGAACAATTTCAACCTGTTATTGATCAATTAACAGAAGATTACGATTTAAAATATGATTATATAAATACAGATAATTTAACATCTAGTGGTTTATCAACATTATTGAAAAAATTAAATATAGATGAAGAGAATTTTGGTACACCATATCTTTCAATTACTAAAGATGGAAAAGTAGTTGCTGAACAATCTGGATATGTAGATCGTGAAACATTATTTAACTTTTTACAAGAAAATGGTGTAATTGAGGAAGATGTAGAATATAAGTCTGAATATCCTAATTTAAATATGATTGATTTTTCAACTTATAAAGAAATATTAGAATCTGGTGAAAAAGAAATTGTTGTTTTAGGACAAACAGGTTGTGCTTATTGTGAACAAACTAAGCCAATATTAGATGAAATTGCAGAGAAAAATGATGTTACAATTAACTATTTAAATATCACTAATATTACAGAAGATGAATTTAATGAATTGATGGATTCTTTAGATTATTTAAAAGAATTAGAATCAATTGGTACACCTCTAACACTTATTATTGAAAATAAAGAGGTTGTAGGTCATCAAGAAGGATATGCAGAAGAAAGTGTTTTTGAAAATTTATTTAAAAAGAACGGACTTATGTAGTAGGTGATGAAATGAAAAAAAGTGTTTATCAATTTGTACAGGAGTTTAATTCAAAGTACCCCTTATCAATTGGTTGGCGATTAAAAAAGCATTGTAAAGTTATAGAACAGTTTTTAAATCCTGATGAAACAGTATTGTATGCTTTCTTTGCTCAAAAAAATAATAATCCACTTGATATTATTACCACTAATGTGGTAGCTTTAACAAATAAAAGAATTTTAATTGGTACAAAGAGAGTGGTATTTGGTTATTTTTATACAGCTATTACTCCAGATTTGTTTAATGATTTAAAAGTTCATTCTGGAATTGTATGGGGAAAGGTATATATTGATACAGTAAATGAATTTGTTACTCTTTCAAATATTCAAAAAGATGCATTGGATGAAATTGAAACTAATATAACAGAGTATATGATGGAAGAAAAGAAAAAATATAAAGGGAATAGATAAAATCGTTTTGGTTTTATCTATTTTTATTTAAGTATATAAAAATTTATTTATTAACATTATAACTATAGTAGTAATTTATTCTTGATAAATTGAAAGAAATTATATATAATTATTTTAAATAGGGGGATAAAGAAAATGATAAAAATATTTAAATTGTTAATTGTAATGTTTATACTTTATTGTTTATTACAAGTTGGATTTAGAATATTTGGTAAAGGATATGAATTAAATTATAACCTAAATTTAGAAAATGATTTAGTAGCAAATATTCAAGAAATTTACACTAATAATATTAAAAACGAAAAGACAAATTATTATTTTAATATAAAAATTAATAATCAAACATTTTCTTTACAAACATATGAATCATTTATGTTTAATTCAAAAATTATAAAAGATATAAAATATTATAACGGTACATATACTTGCATTTATCCAATCTTTACTGGAAAAAGACAACTTACTGACGTTTTATGTCTTGATAATGGTGTGTTAAAAGATTATAGTGTATTAAAAGGAAAAGATAGTACTTTAGATTTATTTGTAAATAAATTAATTGATGAAAAGTTATATACTAATAATTTTATTGACGATACAGAAAAAAAATATGATGTAAATAAAATTAAAGTTTACGCTAATAATATTGTTGCAAAACATTATTTTGCAATAAATAACTATAAAGGAATTTATACTATAAATGATTATAATTCACAAAAGGTTTCTAATGTTCCTTTATTTAAAGAGGACATTTACAATCGTGATTTATCAGCTTTAGAGGGTAAATACTATATTACACCTGATTATTCTAATGAATATGATTTTAATACTTTTCATAGAGTTGATATTACAAATAATGATATTACAAGTTTTTCTTTTAATACATCTATTTCTTATAATTCATATATTCATGGTGTTGTAGATGGAAAGATTTATTTGGTTGATAAAAGTAATAAAAAACAATATGAAATAAATCCTAAGAAAAAATTGGTTACTGAAATTGGTAATGAATCTTCTTTAGCTAAAATTTATGAATTTGGAAACTGGCGTGAAGTTAGTATATACGACTTAATTAATGAGGAAAAAAAATTTAGTTATAAAGAATTAGATAGTTCAAATACAAATTATTCTAAGATTGATAAAGTTGGTAATAATTTATCTGGATATTATTACTACTATTTGAAGACTAATAATGGATATGATGTATATCGAGCAAATGTTCAAAATGAAAAAGAACAAAAATATATTTTTACAACAACTGATATAAATAATGTTGAATATGTTGATGATTATGTTTATTATTATTTTAATAATAGTTTAAAAGTATATCATGATTCAATTGGAAATAGAACAATTTATGATTATAAAGAATATGAATTTAATAAATCATTAAAATATTTTGTTACAAATTAAAATTAGTTGATTATACAAAAAATATACATATACTATAATAGAGGTGAGTGTATGTATAAAATTTATACAATCAAGAAAGGTGATACTTTAACAAGTTTAGCTGATAAATTTAATACAACAGTTGATAACTTAATGAATATTAATAGTTACGAACCAATAGAGCCATTAATTGAAAATGATAAGATAATAGTCCCTAATAATAATAGTGAATTATTTGAAGTTTATAAAATAAAACCGGGAGATACTATGTATTCAATTGCTAAAATGACAAATAGTAATTTGGATGATTTATTAAATTTAAATGGTTTAAAAGAAGGAGAATATATATATCCTGGTGAAGAAATATTAATACCTTCAAAAGGTACAAAATTTTTAATAACAAGAGATGGTGATACGGTTTCGAGTGTTGTTGAAGAATTAGGAACAAATGAACTTCAATTAAGATTACAAAATGATTCAATATATTTAAGACCGGAGCAATTATTAGTATATAAAAAAGAGGAAAAATAAAAAAAACTCTTTTTTTTTGTTTTGTATTGTTATATAATATTTAAGAAAAGAGGTATTATGAAAAAAGTATTAATTATCTTAGTTTGTTTAACTTTATTTACTACTGGGTGTTTCAATAAAAAAGATACTTATATCGAATTAAGTTATGAACAATTAGAAGAAAAGATTACGAATAAAGATTCTTTTATATTAGTTATTGGATCTAGTCAATGTACACATTGTGCTAGTTACAAGACAACAATGACAGATATTGTTAAAAAATATAAAATTGATGTATATTATATAGATATATATCAATTATCTGATGAGAAACTGGCAAAGTTAAATAATAAATTTGTTTTTACAGGGACGCCAACAACTGTTTTTGTAGACGAGGGAAAAGAAAAAGATCCACAGTTTAATCGTATTGATGGAGCTAAAGATTTTGATTATATTGTCGAAAAATTAAAAAAGAATAAATATATTGATTAAAGAGGGGAAAATATGAAATTTAGTGTAATTAATAGTTATGGTGAAGATCTAACACAAAAAAAATATGTTACTAATCCAGCTATAGCGAGAGAAGAAGAGATAAAAAGATTGATAATTGTTTTGTTAACTCCAGAAAAATCAGGTCTATTAATTGGTAAACCTGGTATTGGTAAAACTGCAATTGTAGAAGGTCTTGCTTATTTAATTCAAAACAATATGGTTCCTAATGCTTTGAAAGGTTATCGTATAATAAAATTTAATTCAACTTCATTAGTAGGAAAAATGTTTGTTGATGGTAAAGAAGAATTAGTTATGAACTTATTACTTCAAGAATTAAAGACGATGCAAAAGATAATAATATTCTTTGACGAAGTGCATACATTAATTGGTAATTCCGAAACTGGAGCAATGGACTTAGCTAACATGCTTAAAGCTGGATTAGATCGTGGTGAAATAAAAGCAATTGGAGCAACAACTACAATTGAGTACAATACTTATGTTATTCGAGATCGTGCTTTTTTAAGACGATTTGAAAAAATTGAAGTTTTAGAGCCAAGTGAAGAAACAACAGTGAAAATATTGATGGGATCATTACCAAAAATTGAAAAACAAACTGGTGTAAAATTTAAATATAATAGTTATGTTACAGAAATGTTAATAACTGCTATTGTTTCGGCTACTTCAGAATATAAAAGAGTTTATGGTTTATCTGCAATGTATCCGGATGTTGCTTTTTCAGTATTAACTCAAGCTTTTTCACAAGCATTATTTAAAAATAAAACAGAAGTAAATGTAGAAGATGTGTATAATGCAATTAAAACAAGTAAAAGAATCTATCCTGATAGTATTATTAAAGAATTAAATAAATTTCGTGAAACTTTTAAGGAGTTATGTCAGGAAGAAAATGTTATTTTACCAGTTGTAAAAATAGAAGAAATAGCTACAAGTGAAGATTTATAAACTTCACTTTTTTTGTCAATTAAATCTAAATTAAAAAATTTTGTAAAGTAAATCTAATTATTTACAAAATTCTACAAATAAATTAAATATAATATAATTAAAATTTTAATTTATTAATTAATGAAATAATAAAAACAAAATCAATTAAGCATATAATTAATTGAAAAGAAAAATAAAATATGTTAGAATATTTATATATAGGAGGGTTCCCATGAAGAAAGAAAAATTACGTGAAGTTCCAAAGAAAAATTATGTGATAGTAATTATTATTGCTTTAGCAACATGTTTAACATTATTATATTTTGTTCGCTGGTATGATTTAAGATTTAATGAATTATCGCCAGCATCAATTATTTCTGATTCGATAACAGAAGTTAGTTTCTCTGAAATTGATAATTATTTATTAGAAAATCCTTATGTATTGTTATACATCAATAATTCGAAGAATGTTGATAGTCAAGAATTTGAAAAAGATTTTGTTAAATATATAAAAAAATATGCATTAAACAGTAAAATAATTTATGTTGATATTGCAAAATTAAATGATGAAGATTTGCAAAAATTAAATGATAAGTGGTTAATAAATTCTGATATTTTTGTTCCAAATTTATTATTAATTGAAAATGGTGTTACAAAAGATCAATTATATTATGTTAATACTAAAATAAATATTGAAGATGTAAAAGCTTTTTTGGCTAGATACGAGGTGAATTCATAGTGAATCATATTGTTTTGTATCAACCAGAAATTCCACAAAATACAGGTAATATTATGCGTACTTGTGCCGGAACTAATACAAAACTTCATTTAATAAAACCTTTAGGATTTTCATTAGATGAAAAATATTTAAGAAGAAGTGCGGTAAATTATTTTGAAAATTGTGATTATCAAGTATATGAAGATTTCTCTGATTTTGCACAAAAGAACAAGGGAAAATATTATTTTTTAACAAGATATGGAACAAATACATATACAGATTATAACTTTTCAGATACTGATGAAGATATATATTTGATTTTTGGTAAAGAGAGTACTGGGATTCCTAAAGAAATATTATCTAATGATTTAGAACATTGTTTAAGAATTCCAACAAATGATAAAATAAGGGCGTTAAACTTGTCAAATTGTGTAGCAATTGTTCTTTTTGAAGTATTAAGGCAACAAAATTTTAATGATTTACTTCGTAGTGATCCGTTTAAAGGTGAAAATTATTTGTCAAGTAAATAAATAACTATTGTAAAAAATTAAAAATAGTGGTATCATTAATTTAATAAAAGAATGGAGAGGAATTTATGGACTTTGTAATTAATAATTATATTATATTTATTATTTTAGGTGTAATATTTTTAATGGCATTGATAGGGTATATTGCAGATAATACACATTTTGAAAAAAAGCCTAAAAAAGAAAAAGTAAAAAAAGAAAAGAAAGACAAACAAAATATAGAAGAAACAACTTTACCGGAAAATAATAATCCAACGATTTCAGAAATGAATAATGTTGAAGAAACTAGCAATGTTGTAATGGGTAACCCATTGGAAATGAATAATGATACTGTAGCAAATGACGCAAGTGTTAATTCAAATGATATGCATAATGATTTAGATTTAATGAATAGTTTTGATATGCCTAGTGAATTGACTAATACAAATGTAAATGTTGAAAATAATGTTGCTACAAATAACATTGAAGAAACAACTGTAACTGAACCTAATAATATATCTTTAGAAAATAATAGTAATTTGTCTAATGTAGAACCTATCAATAACTCTAATGAATATAATATTCAAAGTGAAAATAAACCAATTGATAGTGAATTGAATAATCAAACAGTAGAAGAAAATGTAGAAAAAAAAATAGAAGAATCATCTAGTGATGATATTTGGAAATTTTAAAAAATAGCGATTGCTATTTTTTTTAAATTAATATTATGATATAATGTTAATGCATACTGAGGAGGTATTTATGACTTTTGATGGAATTATGATTTTAGTAAAAAAATTATTGGATGTGTTATTAGTTTGGATGTTAATTTACTATGCTTTAAAACATATTCGAAAAAATGTAAAAATGGTATTGCTTTTTAAAGGAATATTAATAATTTTAGTGTTAAAAATAATAAGTGACAAATTAGATTTAGTTACAGTAGCTTATTTATTAGATTATGTGATTATGTGGGGACCACTTGCTTTAATAATTATTTTTCAACCTGAGATTAGAAATGTGTTAGAGCAGTTAGGAAGAAGTCAATTACTTGGAAGACATAAGGCTCTAACTGTAAATGAACGAGAAAAAATGGTTTTTGAAATTATGAATGCAATTGAATATTTAAAAAGATCACGAATTGGAGCTTTAATTGTAATTGAACGAGATAATAACTTAAATGAATATATTGAAAAATCAAAAAAATTATATGCTAGTATTTCAAGCGAATTACTTATTTCAATATTTTTTCCAAATAACCCGCTTCATGATGGTGGTGTGATTATCCAAGGTGATCAAATAACAAGTGCTGGTGCAGTTTTTCCAACTAGTGATAGTGTTAAAATTAGTAAACGTTTAGGAACTCGTCATAGAGCAGCGTTAGGAATTTCTGAGCAAAGTGATTGTTTATCATTAATTGTTTCAGAGGAAACTGGTCGTATTTCTATTGCTATTGGAGGAATTTTGCACTATAACCTTACTTTGGATGAATTTAAAATGTTATTATTAGAAGAATTACGTCCAAAAGAACAAGCATACTATGAGTTTGAGGAGGTAGAAGATGAAAAAACGGAAGAATAAGTTAGCTATATTCTTTAGGAATATTTGGAAAATAATAGACCGTAAAATTATTTTACCTTTAACTAAAATAGTTTTATCATTTACTGATTATTTTAATAATTTTGGTAAAAAATTAGAAGGTTGGCTTGCTAAATCAACTACTTTACTTTTCCTTTCATTATTTATTTCAATAATAGTTTTTATAATAGTGGATCGAAAAGTGCTATCTTTTTCAGAGAACTCAGCTGAAATTTTAAAAGAACGACCTGTTAATGTTATATATAATGAAGAAGCTTACGTTGTTGAAGGATTGCCGGAAACAGTTGACGTAACGTTGATTGGACGTAAAGCAGATTTGTATTTTGCAAAACAATCACCATCGCAAGAAATAACAGTAGATTTAACTGGGTTAAAACCTGGGACTCATGAAGTAAATATTAAATATAATCAAGCTTTAGCTTCTATAGAGTATAAAGTAAATCCTAGTGTTGCAACAGTTATAATTTATCCAAAAGTTTCTGAAACGAAGACTTTAACAACAGATATTATTAATCAAGATAGTTTAGATGACAAATTAGTTATTAAAAATATTAATATTGATGATGATAAAGTTGTAGTTAAAGGAGCGGAACATCAATTAGCTGAAGTAGCGTCTGTAAAAGCTATGGTTGATGTAAAAAAATTACCAGTACAAGAAGAAGGCATTGTAACTTTAAAAGATATTCCATTAAAGGCTTTTGATTCCGAAGGGCAACCTGTTGATATTGAAATTGTTCCAGAAAAAATTGATGCAGAAATTGAAATTGCTTCTCCAAGTAAAGAATTGCTAATTAAAGTAATTCCAAAAGGAGATTTAAGTTTTGGTCAAGCTATTAGTTCAATTGATGTAAGTGAAACTAATGTTGTGGTATATGGTGATGAAGAAACTCTTGCAGATTTAAAATATGTACCATTAGAAGTTGATGTTAGTGGTTTAAAAGAGGATCATAAATATAAATTAGAGTTAGAAAAACCAGTAGGTGTAAAATCAATGAGTGTAAATAATGTTACAGTTGATATTAAACTAGGTAAAGAAACTAGTCGTGTTGTTGATAATGTTAAAATTACAACTAGAAACTTAGCTGATGGATATAGTGTACAAGGTGTAAGTGAATCAGATATTAAAGTTTCTGTTACACTAAAAGGTGTTGAATCGGTTATTAATAAAATAAATGCTGAAGATATTACTGCTTATATTGATTTGAAGGGATATACTGAGGGAACACATGAAGTAAATGTTGAAGTTGAAGGAACTGATTCACGTGTTGTTTATACACCAAAAACTAAGAAAGTAAGTATAAATATTGTTAAATAAAAATAAGTCATGCTAATTGACTTATTTTTTTTCATCAAAATGATATAGTAAAATACCAATATTAATAATACCTGTAATTCCGACAATTGTATATACAATTCTTGATAACATTGACATTTCACCAAATAACATTGCCACTAAGTCAACGTCAAATAAACCAATTAATCCCCAATTGATTGCTCCGATAATTGTAAATACTAATGCTATTTTTTGTATTGTTTCCATAAAAGTCTCCTTTCTTAATCAATATTATAATATCCCAAAAAAATCTTTTTATTCATTCATAAAAAAATTTTTTTTAAAATATAATTAAGTGAATTAGAAAATAATGGGGTGATTTATGAAAAAAAAGTTTTTATTTTGTTTTATCATATTAGGAAGTTTATTATTATGTGGATGTGGAAAGGAGACAGAAAAAGATGTTTTAAATAAGTTAGAGAAAAAGATTAATGATAGCAATGGTTATCAGTTAAATGGAAATTTAGAGATTATTAATAATGAAGATGGTGTTTATGTCCAGACACACGAAAGTACGCAAC
>CALVZI010000063.1 GCA_944372485.1 uncultured Bacilli bacterium | reverse complement strand
GTTTGTTTTACTAACCATTCTTTGTTTTTTAATTTTGGATAAAAATAATTATTTAACCAATCATTTACATAACTACTATCATATTGTTCAGCTGTATCTTCTGCTCCCCATGGAATTCCTGTTACATTTTCTTCTGTAATCATACGAATACTCCCATCAGCATTTACTCCCATGATTCGCCACATAAATCCATTAAACCATACATAGTTTGAATCTTGGGCTTCACCTAAATATGTTCCATCTAAATAATTATAAGTTGAAGCACTTGTACTCAATAAATTATTTGTAGCATATAATAATGAATCGGTAGCTGGTTCAGGTTCTGGAGCATTTCCACTATCTTGAGCAAAGTTAAGTTTTAATGTTAATTGTTTTGATTCAGAAGGTAGACTTGTTGCACTAGAATCAAATGTTACGATTACTTTAAATGTTTTCGATTCATTTACTTGTAGTTTTGTATATCTTGTTATTCCACTTATTTTAAAGGTTATATCAGTTGGAGCTTCTTCATTGGCTTCATCTATTCCTTCTATGCTTTCTAAATATGCATTTAATTTACCTTGATTTTGTACTGTTACATTATATTCAGCACTACTTCCAGGTTTTTCTAAATCTACTTGGAAGGTTGCAGTTGTTGGAGCTGTTATTTCTTTTTTTACCGTTGTAGCTCCATTCATTGTTCCTTCCTGTATATCAGTAAATATTACTTTAAAATCACTAGTAATATTTGAAGTACCATTTATTGTTAAATAACTACTTAGTGCAGAATAACCTATAGTCATTCCTACTACCATTACCATAAGCATTCCTATAATAATATTCTTTCTCTTTCTTGTAGTCATACGCATATACATCATCTCCCTATTATTAATTTTAAGTTAAAAGTTTGGCTTTGTCAATAGAGATTTTTGCCTTATTGTGGAGTTTACTAAACAAGATTGTAAATTTACAACCTTTGTTTATATACATAATATTTATCCGATTTATTTAAAAGATTTAAAACATCTATTACTACTCCTACTCCAAATAAACCTAAAGTACATAAATATAAAACAAACATAATATATTTTCTTTCATATAGTTTATGTATTCCAAATATACCTAAAGGGATTGCTAGAAGTAGAGCTATTTTTTTATTTAATGGTCCTATTTTTTCAAATCCTAATGTTTCATATAACATATCTTGTGGTGTTTTTATTTCTTCATCATTTGTTTTTTGTTTTGTTTCTTGTTTTGATTCTTTTATATTTTCTTTTAACCTCATACCACAATGAGTACACATTTTAGCATTATCAACTATTTCATTACTACAATATGGACATATTTTCATAATAACCTCCATTTTTAAGAAAACCACCTATATAAAGGTGGTTTATACATAATTCGTCTAAAAGCGGTATCTTTAACGACAAAACCTGTCTCCCAGGTGGGCATCACATAATTTATTTAAGGATTCTTAAAGACAATTGTTTAAGCATTCAACAACATAAATTAATTAGATTCCCTTATCGTATAAGTGTTGGTTTTTCTTAACAGATAACCAATTCTCTTAGACAATTAAATTATATCATATTTTAGTATAATTGTATATAGTTTTATAATAATTCTTATATTATTTACACTAAAACTAGAGTGTGCTCTCTAGTTTCTTTTTTAAGTTCACTGTTATGGCCGGAATCGCCGCTTTTTTAAGTTCCTGTTAAAATCGGAATCACTTCTTTTTTTAGTTCCTCTTATAGTGGGAATCACTAGCTTTTTTGTTTTGCTACAAGTAGCATTAATATTATATGCAAAAAATGCACAACATAATCACTTATGTGCTTATAATATATCATATTATTTAAAAAATGTCCATAGTTTTATGCTTTTTTCAATTTATAGTTATAATCTGCTTAAACTTCTTCAAATTGTGAATTATATAATTTAGCATAGAATCCATCTTTTTTAAGTAATTCTTCATGGTTACCTTGTTCTACTATATCACCATGATCCATTACTAATATTAAATCAGCATTCTTAATTGTTGATAATCTATGAGCAATTATAAAACTTGTTCTACCTTCCATTAAGTGATCCATTGCTTGTTGAATTAATATTTCTGTCCTTGTATCAACACTTGAAGTAGCTTCATCTAAAATTAATATTTTAGGATCAGCAAGTATTACTCTGGCAATTGTAAGTAATTGTTTTTGACCACCAGAAATATTATCAGTTTCTTCATTTAAAACCATATTATAACCATCTGGTAAGGTTGAAACAAAGTGATCGACACTAGCTGCTTTACAAGCTGCAATTATATCTTCTTCACTTGCATTTTCTGTTCCATATTTAATATTATCTTTAATAGTTCCAGAGAATAACCAAGTATCTTGTAAAACCATACCAAACATTTTTCTTAAATCACTACGTTTAAAGTCTTTTATATCATGACCATCGATTAATATTTTTCCACTATTTACATCATAGAAACGCATTAATAATTTTATCATTGTTGATTTACCAGCTCCAGTTGGACCAACAATAGCAATCTTCTCTCCACGTTTTACTTTAGCACTAAAATCATTAATAATTGTTTTATCTTTATTATAACCAAAGTTTACATGTTCAAATGTAATATTACCATCTAAGTTTACTGTTGAAACTGGTTTGTCTGTTTCTTTTACTTCTTCTTTTTCTTCTAAAAATTCAAATACACGTTCAGCTGCTGCAGCAGTTGATTGAAGTAAATTAGCAATTTGTGCAAATTGTGAAATTGGTTGATTAAATGATCTAATGTATTGTGTAAAAGATAAAATATCTCCTACTTCTATTTTATTTTTAATTGTTAAATAACCACCTAATATAGAAATAATTACATAACCTAAGTTACCTATAAAAGTCATAATTGGATGCATCATTCCTGAAAAGAATTGACTCTTCCAAGCATTATTATATAATTCATTATTAAGTTCATCAAATTTTTCTATAGCTTCATCTTCACCATTAAAAGCTTTAACTATTTCATGCCCTCCATACATTTCTTCAGCAACACCATTAATATGTCCTGTGTAATCTTGTACTTTAGCAAAATATTTTTGACTGTGACTTACTACTAAGCCAATTAAAGCTAAACCAATTGGAAGTATAACTATAGTTGCAACAGTCATTAAACCACTTATTGAAATCATCATTACTAATACCCCAATAAGAGTTGTTGCAGAACTTATTACTTGAGTTAATGATTGACTTAAATTTTGTGTAAGTAAGTCAACATCATTTGTTACAACTGATAATACTTCACCATTAGTTTTTTTATCAAAATAACTCATTGGTAATTTATGTATTTTTTCAGATATTTGTTTTCTAAAATTATACATAACTTGTTGACTTACTTTAGCCATAATAAAGTTTTGAATAAATAAGAATAGTGCACTAACTATATATAATCCTAAAAGGAATAATAGTATACTTTCAATTTTATTAAAGTTAATACCACCAGTTCCCATTACTTTACCAACTAAACCATTAAATATTTCAGTAGTAACATTACCCATTATTTTTGGCCCAACAATTGAGAAAATTGCTGAACCAATAGCAAATAAGACGACAAGTAAAATTCTAAATTTATATTTAGCTAAATATTTAATTAATTTTTTCATTGTCCCATTAAAATCTTTTGCTTTTTCTGTTGGAGCACTGTTTTTTCCACCCATTGGACCTTTAGCCATTATTTAATTCCTCCTCACTAAGTTGTGATAGTGCAATTTCTTTATAAACATCACACTTTTTAAGTAACTCTTTATGAGTTCCAATACCAACTACTTTACCTTCATTTAAAACAATTATTTGATCAGCATGTAAAATAGTACTTATTCTTTGAGCAACTATTAAAACTGTTTTATCTTTCGTAACACTTTTAAGTTCACTACGAAGTTTAACATCTGTTTTAAAATCAAGAGCTGAAAAACTATCATCAAAGATATAAATATCAGGATCTTTAGCAATTGCACGAGCTATACTTAAACGTTGTTTTTGACCACCTGATACGTTAGTACCACCTTGAGCAATTTCATAATCATATTTACCTGGAAGTGTTTCAATAAACTCAGTAGCTTGAGCAATACGAGCAGCTTCATACATTCTATCATCACTCATATTTGGATCACTATATTTAATATTACTTCTAACAGTTCCTGTAAATAAAACTCCCTTTTGTGGTACAAAACCAATCTTAGTATGTAAATCTTTAGTTTTTAATTTTCTTATATCAACACCATTTACTAAAATACTACCATCAGTTACATCATAGAAACGAGGTATTAAATTAATAATTGTTGACTTACCACTACCAGTTGAACCAATAAATGCTGTTGTTTTACCTGGCATAGCTGTAAAGTTAATATTTTCAACAACATTTTCATCGGCATCTGGATAATGGAATGAAACATTTTTAAATTCTACTACTCCTGTTTTATTAGGATCTTCTTTTGAAGCTCTTTTTGGTTCTTTAATAACTTCTTCCTTTTCAATAACTTCTATAATACGACCAGCACTTACACTAGCACGTGGTAAAAGAATTGAAACAATCGAAATCATTAAGAAAGCCATAATTATTTGCATAGTATATTGGATATAAGCCATAATATCCCCTACTTGCATTAAACCACTATCAATAGCATATGAACCACGCCATAATATTACTATAACAATTGTATTCATTGTAAGCATCATAAATGGCATCATAAGTCCCATTGTACGATCAACAAATAAAATTAATTTACTTAATTTAGTATTAGCTTTATCAAATCTTTCTTCTTCTATTTTTTCAGTAGCAAATGCTCTTATTACTGGTAAACCACTTAATATTTCACGAGTAACTAAGTTTAATCTATCAACAAAATTTTGGAAAATTTTAAACTTAGGCATAACTAGAGCAAATAAAACAACAACAATTGATAAAACACACATAACTGAGGCAGCTATAATCCAAGCCATATTAGAGTTAGTATTCATACTTTTAATAACTCCACCAATACCAATAATTGGTGCATAGAAACAAACTCTAAGTAACATAACCATAACCATTTGAACTTGCCCGACATCATTAGTAGTACGTGTGATTAAAGAAGCAGTTGAAAAGTTTTTAATTTCTGTTTTAGAGAAATTCATAACTTTTTCAAAAACATCTTTTCTTAATGTTTTTCCAAGTTTAGCAGCTAATCTTGAACCAAGTAATCCAACAAGAATAGTTGCAACCATACTAGTTAAAGCAATTCCTAACATTTTCAAACCAGTAATTAAAATATAATTAGTTTGAATACTATCAGTATCTAATCCTACAGTTTTATATTCACTACGAACATAATTAACTGCAGCCTGTTCTACAACACTTTCTGGGAGTTTAGAAACTTGTTTATTTGTTTCTTCTAAAAACTTATCACGTGTCTCATCAGGCATCATTTCTAATAATTCAAACAAAGTTGGTTTTTCGTTAAATTCAATTGCCATATTCGAAACAATCTTATCAACAACTTCAGGATCTTCTAAACTAGATAACATCATCATTGATTTATTAAGAATATCACCAAGTTTATCTAATTCAGAATCACTTAAATCTTTAAGTTCATAAACATTTTCATCTTTTAATATAGGATATTTATCAACTTCACTATTATAAGCTTTATCTTTATCAATAAAAACATAAGCATTCTTAACAGTATCAACATCTTTACTATTAGTAAGAAGTAATAACTTATTTAAACTATCCTCACTAATAACTTTAGGTACACTCTCTGTAATACCACCTTGTTGAATACCAACATTAACAATATTAGAAGTATAATCAGGAAGTGATAAATCACAAACAGCTTGCCCTACTAATAATCCAATGATTACTAGTATCGAAACCCAAGATCTTTTTAAATACTTTAATACTTTTAACATAACATCACCTTTCTTTTATAGACCTTTCTATAATGCTAACTTGTCTTATATAACGCACTTTTACTTCACTAGGATTTTTTAAACTTTTAACTAATGAATGAATTAATAATAATGTAAGCATATCTATAATATCTAATAATTCTTCTTTATCTTCTAATTTATAATTATTAGTATTAATTAAACTTATAAATTCTTCAATATTTTTTTTATATTGAACTTTATTTTTTCTAATAAACAAATTATCAGACTTAAAGTTCATGTTTAATAATATATGCTTATTAAAATTATTTGTTTTATTTTTACTAACTTTTTTTAATAATATTTCATAAATATTAACATAAGTTTTAAATATATCCCCATTATTTTTAACTAATTCATCTTTTAAAAATTTAAAATTCTTCTTTAATTGATTTTCTATAACAGTTTCATATAAATCTTCTTTATCAATAAAATACATATAAAAACTTCCTCTAGAAATACCAGCTTCCTTTATTATTTTATTAATTGAAGACTCTGAAAATGAAACTTTAGAAAATTCATTTCTAGCTGCATTTAATATATTTTGTTTTTTTTCATCATTTAAATTTTTAAATGTTTCTGTTGGCACTCTTTATCACCACCTAATACATTATATATGACAACTTGTCATATGTCAACACTAAAAAAGACAATTATTTTAAAATTGCCTTTATTCTTCTTACACCTGCACTTGAAGCTTCTTCTTTTTTTATTTTAAATTCTCCAAGTTCTTTAGTACTTTTTACATGTGGCCCACCACATAATTCTTTTGAAACATCACCAATAAAGTAAACTGTTACAACATCTGGATATTTTTCAATAAACATTGCTTCAGCACCAATTTTAAGTGCATCTTCTTTAGACATTGTTTCTACTCTAACTTCTAAGTCTTCATTAATCCATTTATTAACTAATGATTCAACTTGTTCTTTTTCTTCTGGTGTTAATTTGTGATCACAAGAGAAATCAAAACGCATACGTTCACTTGTAATGTTACTTCCTTTTTGATGAACATCAGCTCCTAATACTTGTTTTAAAGCTGCATTTAATAAATGAGTTGCAGTATGATATTTTGTTTCTATTTCACCAGTACTTGCAAGTCCACCCTTAAATTTAGCATCCATTCCAGCTCTTGATTTTTCTTGATGTTTTTTAAATAATTCATCAAATCCTTCTTTATTTACATTTAAACCACGTTCACTAGCAAGTTCCATAGTAAGTTCAATTGGAAATCCATAAGTATCATATAATTTAAATGCAAATTCATCTGGTAAATTTTTATCTGTTAAATTATTAGTTATTTTTTCAAATTCTCTTAATCCTTTTTCTAAAGTTCTTGAGAATTTTTTCTTTTCATTTGTAAGTACATCTAAAATATGTTCTTTGTTTTGTTCTAATTCTGGATAATATTTTTTATAATCTTCAATAATTAAATTAGCTAAAACTAAATCAAAATCTGAAGTTACATCAATATTTAATGTTTTTGCATATCTAATCATTCTTCTAATTAATCGTCTTAAAATATAACCTTGGTCTTTATTAGATGGATAAATCTTAGCTTCATCACCACTAATCATAACAATAGCTCTAATATGATCAGCAATAATACGCATTGGACGTTTATTCTCACCTTCATATTTTAAATTACTTAATTCTTCAATTTTTTCTATAACTGGTTTCCAAATACTACTTTCATAGTTATCTGTTAAATCTTCAAGAATAGCTGTTGTTCTTTCAACCCCCATTCCAGTATCAACATTTTTCTGCTTAAGTGGAACAAAGTGTCCATTTTCTTCATGCATATATTGCATAAATACGTTATTCCAAATTTCTACCCAACGATCATCTTCAGGATCATGTTTAACTGGTACTGGATCATTACTACGCCAATAAAATATTTCTGTATCTGGTCCACATGGTCCTAACATATCCATATTTGGCCACCAGTTATCATCTACTCCTAAATAACTAATACGATCTTCACTAATACCTAAACTTTTCCAAATTTCAGCACTTTCATTATCTTTTTCTACTAATTCATTTCCAGCAAATACAGTTACTGCTAATTTTTCTACTGGAATATTTAATACTTTAGTTAAAAATTCAAAACTCCAAGTAATTGATTCTTTTTTAAAGTAATCACCTAAACTCCAATTACCTAACATTTCAAAGAATGTATGATGTGTTGTATCTCCTACTTCTTCTAAATCATTAGTACGAAAACATTTTTGAACATCACAAAGTCTTTTACCTAGAGGATGAGCTTGTCCCTTTAAATAAGGAACTAATGGTTGCATCCCAGCTGTATTAAAAAGACATGTTGGATCATTTTCTGGTATTATTGGTGCACTAGGAATAACTTTATGTTCTTTACTTTCAAAAAATTTAATATAACTATCTTTTAAATTCATTTTTTCACATCCCTTAATATAAAGTGGCAACAATAGTTGCCATTTAATTTAATAATTCTAAGTTATTATATCACAATAATAATAAATTAGTTAAATTTTTTTATTATATCTAAAACTTTATCTTTTAATTCATCTATAGTTCCATCATTAATTATTTTATAATCAAAATCATTATAATTATCTAAAGCAGTTTCTGTAATATGTTTTTGTTCTTTACTTTTTAATGGACTATCAAAATTAGGTCTATTTACATATATTGAAATCACATTAGGAAAACTCTTTTTAATATCATCTATTTCATCTGGAAATCTTACGTCAGAAATAGTTAAAACATCACAATAATAAGCATAAACTTTAATATCCTCAATCATTCTATTAATAAAGAATTTAGAATCTATTTCTTTTCTTATAATATCAGTTCCAAGCTCTTGCATAAATCCTCGGTATTCTGCTTTAGTATCATCACTACCATCCCAAGATGATAATCTTTTTACATAATCTTTAAGATAATATGAGAATTGTAAAACATCTACTTTTAATTCATTTCTTAAATAATATTCACGAACAATAGCCGCAATAGTATCTTTTCCATGTCTAGCTTTTCCAGCAATTAAGAATATATATGGTTCTTTTCTTTTCATAAGTACCCCCTAATTAAATTTTAATATATCATAACGATCATCTAAAAATAATAATAAAGTTTTTAATGCAGCAATAACTGGAGTTGCAACAGCCATACCTATTATACCCCAGAAATGTCCAAATATTAATAATCCCATAATAATTGTTACCGGGTGTAATTTTGTTGTCTTACTTAAGATTAAAGATTGTAAGAAGTTACCTTCAATAAATTGAATTAAAATAATTGAGAATAGTGTTAATAAACCTATTGGTGTTCCTTGTGAGAAAGCAACCACTACAGCTGGTGCTCCACCAATATATGGTCCAGCATAAGGAATAATATTAGTAAGCCCACAAAATAATCCAAATAATAATGGAGCTTTTAAACCAACTAACATAAAAGCAATTGAACTAACAATAAATATCAAAGTACAATCTAAAATTGCTCCTTGAACAAATCCTCTTAACGAACCATTAATAGCTTTTAATAAATCTTTTGTACCTTTTTGACTTTTTTTAGGTAAAAATGCAAGTAAATTATCAACATTATCAAAACTAATTAATAAATAAAAACCAATTACTAATCCAATTACTACAGTACCTAATCCAGACATTAATGATTTTACAAAATTTATAATTGTATTAGGCATATTAGATGTAATACCCAAAGCAAATTCTTCAACACGATCAAATATATTTTGTTTAACAACTTCAATATCAATTTGTGGTATACTATCAAATCTTTGTAATGTATTATCTAACCAAACTTTTAATGAATCTAAAACATTAGGAATAGTTTTAATAAAATCTGTTGCTTGTTGATATAAAATTGGAATAATTAAATTAATTATTAAAGCAATAAAAGATAAAAATACTACATAAACAATAATTGAACCTAAAGTTCTATTTATACCTTTTTTCTTTAAATAAACAACAATTGGATCAAATAACCAAGATACTATCAAACCAATAAATAATGGTGATAGTATTGATAATAGAGTTAAAACAAAACTTAACACATTCCATTCTTTAAATATTAAGGTTACTGCATAAATACCAATTATTAACATTAAAATAAGTGTTATATGTAATAACTTTTTAACAAGTTCAATAACTATGTTAATGTTATTAACATTTAATTTTTCCCAAAAATTACTATTTTTCATAACTCACCTCTATATTATAATTATACCAATATATATATTATATGTAAAGAATTCTTTTATTTATACAAAAAGAAAAAACAAGTTTTCAACTTGTTTCCTTGGTTAGCGAACTATCCACCTTTTTTTCTTTTATTCCCGAATTACATTTCCCCCTATCATAAGTATATGACAAGTTATTAAACTTGACAATATATTTTTAATTTTAAATTGTAAAGAAGTGTAAAAAAAGAATTAAACTGTCATTAATTCTTCTTCTTTCTTTTTACAAATTTCTTCAACTTTTTTATTATACTTATTAATTAAATCTTGAACATCTTCTTGTAATCCTTTAGCATCATCTTCTGTAATATCATCATTTTTCTTAATATCGTTATTAGCATCTTGACGAATATTACGAAGTTGAATCTTAGCTTCCTCACCCATTTGTTTAGCTTGTTTAACATATTCTTTTCTTGTCTCTTCAGTTAAAGCAGGAATATTTAAAATAATAGTTTCTCCATTATTATTAGGTGTTAAACCAATATTAGCTTCATAAATTCCTTTTTCAATAGCTTGTAAGCTTGATTTATCAAAAGGTTTAATCATAAGTTGACGAGCTTCTGGAATAGAAATAGTAGCAAGTTGTTTAAGTGGTGTTTCTACTCCATAATAGTTAGCCATAACACCATCTAAAATACTAGGATTTGCACGTCCAGCACGAATATTTAATAATCTTTTTTCTAAAGTTTCAATCGCATGTTCCATATTTAATTCAGTTTCAGCAATAATATCATTCATATTTTTTTCCTCCATTATAAATTATTCAATTTTTCACGAATTGTTTTACTAACAAAAGACATATCAGCTTTTCCCTTTAATTTAGGAGTAAGAATTCCCATAAGTTTACCCATATCTTTCATACTAGATGGATTAACCTCATTAAAAGCATTATCAATTTCTTTTAAAATTTCTTCCTCACTTAATTGTTCAGGCATATAAGTATTTAATATATCAATTTCACTTTGTGTACTACTAATTAAATCATCACGTCCAGCTTTAGTAAATTCAGCAATAGATTCTTTACGTGTCTTAATTTGTTTAGCAATTAAACCAATAATTTCATCATCAGTACACTCTCTTTTTAAATTAAGTTCTTCAAGTTGTAAAGCACCTTTAACCATACGGATAACATTTAATCTTTCTTTATCCTTATTTTTCATAGCTTCTTTTAAATCATTTAATAATTGTTCTCTCATGTTCACCAATCCAATCTAAACTAATTATATCATAAAAAAACAAAAAGAACCATAGGTTCTTAGTTATAATTACGATTATTTCTACGACTATTTCTAATAGCTTCTTTTTTAGCTCTTCTACGTCTAGCTCCTGGTTTAATATAACCTTGTTGTTTATCTTTTAATCTTTTTAAGGAGTCATCATTACGAGTCTTTTGCTTCCATACTTTTAAAGCACCTTCAACACTACCATTTCTAACAACTATTGTTGACATCATAATCCCTCCCTTCCGACTAAACTAAGGGTATTATAACACGTATTAGCTTTTCTTTCAACAAAAAAATAGAGAAAACTCCATTTTTTGTCATAAAATGTCT
>CALVZI010000062.1 GCA_944372485.1 uncultured Bacilli bacterium | reverse complement strand
TTTCTATATTTCCTATACTCATTTCCAATTTTCCTAGCTCTAAAATCGCATAATTTTTACTTGAGGTATTTAATAATGATTCAAAATATTCTCGTGCTTTTGCTATATTTCCTATACTTTCTTCCAATCTTCCTAGTTCTAACATTGCATAATTTTTATTTGCTGTATTTAATAATGATTCAAAATATTCTCGCCCTTTTTCTATGTTTCCTACACTTACTTCCAATCTCCCTAGTTCTAACATTGCGTATTCCTTATTGTCAGCATTTAACAATGATTCAAAATATTCTCGTGCTTTTGCTATATTTCCTTTACTTTCTTCCAATATTCCTAACTCTAACATTGCATAATCTTTACTTGGGGTATTTAATAATGATTCAAAATATTCTTGTGCTTTTTCTATATTTCCTATACTCATTTCCAATTTTCCTAGCTCTAAAATCGCATAATTTTTACTTGAGGTATTTAATAATGATTCAAAATATTCTCGTGCTTTTTCTATATTTCCTATACTTTCTTCCAATATTCCTAACTCTAACAATGCATAATTTTTACTTGAAGTTTTTAATAACGCTTCAAAATATTCTCGTGCTTTTTCTATATTTCCTTCGCTTTCTTCCAATCTTCCTAACTCTAACATCGCATACTCTTTACTTGGTGTATTTAATAACTCTTCAAAATATTCTCGTGCTTTTTCTATATTTCCTTCGCTTTCTTCCAATATTCCTAGTTCTAACATTGCATAATTTTTATTTGCTGTATTTAATAATGATTCAAAATATTCTCGTGCTTTTTCTATATTTCCTTTAATTTCTTCCAATTTTCCTAACTCTAACATTGCATAATTTTTACTTGTTGTATTTAATAATGATTCAAAATATTCTTGTGCCTTTTCTATGTTTCCTTCGCTCATTTCTAATTTTCCTAGCTCTAACTTGACATAATTTTTACTTGTTGTATTTAATAATTTTTTGAAATATTCTCGTGCTTTTTCTATATTTCCTTCGCTTTCTTCCAATCTTCCTAACTCTAACAGCGCATAATCTTTACTTGGGGTATTTAATAATGATTCAAAATATTCTCGTGCTTTTTCTATGTTTCCTTCATTTACTGCCAGTTTTCCTAATTCTAATACAGCATAATTTTTACTTTTTGTATTTAACATAGATTCAAAACAGTTACGAGCAACAGAATATTTTTTTAATTTGACTAAAACTTTAGCATATTCAAATTTAATACATAAATCCTTTGGACATAATTTTAATAATTCTTCCAAAATCTTTTCTGCAATATTATATTTTCTTTCTTTTATATATTTTTTTGCTTTTAAAAATTCTTTATAATAAACATCTAACATTTTTTTCACCACCAGCGGGCCATATTATAACACATTATTTACATTTTTTCAAAATAGTAAATTTCGTGTCTTTTAAGCATGTTTTACTATAATATATATTTTAACTATTGACAAATCTTAGAATGTCATATAGTTAAAATATTTTAAATAAAAAAAATTACTAATTTTTAGTTAGTAACTTTTTTATTTATTTTCTCTTTTAACATATTAATAAACTCTTCTTGAGAAACAGTAGTAGTATCCTTTTCTCCATGTAATCTGTAACTAATTGTATTTTCGTTCTTTTCATTATCACCTAAAATTAAAGTATAAGGAACTTTCTTTATTTGAGATTCTCTTAAACGATATCCTAACTTTTCATTTCTATCATCTAGTTCAACACGAATTCCTGCTGTTTTTAATTTTTCAGTAACCGCACTAGCATAATCACCATGGAATTCAGAAGATACTGGAATAACTGCTACTTGAATTGGTGAAAGCCATACTGGGAAAGCTCCTTTTGTTTCCTCAATTAAGAATGCTGTAAAACGATCAAATGTTCCAAATATTGCTCTATGAATTACAACAGGAGTTTGTTTTTCACCATTACTATCAATATAATTAAGTTCAAATCTTCTTGGTAATAAGAAATCTAATTGACAAGTAGATAATGTTACTTCAGGCCCAACTGCAGGTTTTACTTCCACATCTAACTTTGGTCCATAGAAAGCAGCCTCTCCTTCAGCTTCAAAATATTCTACACCCATTTCATTTAACACTTCACGAAGTTTATTTTCTGCATTTTCCCACATTTCATCATCATCAAAATATTTTTCTTTATCATTTTTATCTCTTAAAGATAATCTAAATTTATAATCTTTAATTCCAAAATCTTTATAAACATCCAAAATCAAACTTACAACTTTTTTAAATTCTTCACCAATTTGATCAGGTCTTACAAATAAATGAGAATCATTTTGGCACATACAACGTACTCTTTCAAGTCCTTTTACTGCCCCACTTGCTTCATATCTAAAGTCAGTTGCAAACTCACCAATACGAACTGGTAAATCACGATAAGAATGCATCTTGTTTTTATATACTAACATATGATGAGGACAATTCATTGGACGTCATACAAATTCTTCATCATCAACCTTCATCATTGGAAACATATTTTCTTTATAATGATCCCAATGACCTGACGTTTTATATAAATCAACAGTACCAACACAAGGAGTATAGACATGATTATAACCCATATCTCTTTCTTTTTTATAAATATAATTTTCTAATTCATGACGAATGATTGCGCCATTTGGTAACCATAAAGGCATACCAGAACCAACTAATTCATGAGTCATAAACAATTCTTGTTCTTTACCAATTTTTCTATGATCTCTTTCTTTAGCTTCTTCTAATAATCTTAGATATTCCTCTAAATCTTCTGCATTCTCAAAACAAACACCATAGATTCTTTGTAACATCTTATTCTTAGAATCACCTTTCCAATAAGCACCACTAAATTTTATTAATTTAAAATATTTTAATAATTTTGTACTTTCTACATGTGGTCCACGACATAAATCAATAAAATCATCTTGTTTATATGCGGTAATATTAGTACCATCTTCCATATTATTAATTAAATCTAATTTATATGGATCATCTTTAAACATATCTAAAGCTTCTTCACGAGTAAGTTCAATACGTTTAATTAATTTATTAGATTTAACAATCTTTTTCATTTCTTTAGAAATTTTATCTAAATCTTCTGCATTTATTACTTTATCCCCTAAATCAATATCGTAATAAAATCCATCATCAATAACAGGTCCTACCCAAAATTTAGCTTCTGGATATAAATGTTTAACTGCATGTGCAAGTAAATGAGCACAACTATGATTTAAAGTATTTAATTTTTCATCATTTTTTATATTTTTCATTATAATCTTCCTCTCTTATTAATTTATAACATTTTTCTGGAACACTTAAATATCTTACATCTTCACCTAACATATTTAAATACATATTATTTAATTCATCTATTCTAAATGGATTAACATAAGCTTGTTTATTTTTTTCTTTATCAGTTACAATTATGATTAAACCACTATAAACATCATTAACTGATATATCATCATAACTTATAGGCATAACTCTATTTATAATATTATTAATTATATTTTTACTATTAATAATATATAATCTACTACTAAATTCTTGTATTCTTTTTTTGGATAAAGAAATTAATGAATTACAAGCAAATAAATCATCCTTAAGTAAATTAATTTTTACTGTTAATATATCCTGATCGAATAATAACTCTTTTAATTCAATATTTTTTGTTTTAATTTTATCTAAAACCTCTTCATGTAATTCATTATTCTTAACAACTTTACTTTTTTTTAGCAAAAAATTATTATTTTTAATATCTCTCTTTAACAAATTAATTTTATGTGATAAATTAGTCATGTCTAATTCTAATTTATTAAGCTCATCCTCTAATTTTGGCTTTTTAGAAATTTGTTCATCAATAATAAATTTATAGTTATCAACAATTTTTTTAATTTTAGATTCATATTCACCATTTTTATTTTTTTCTTCTACATCTTTTAAAATTACTTTTAAATCATTACACCATTTAATAAAATCGGCATGCGTTTTACACTTTATATTATTATTTTCTAAAAAATTTTCAAATTCGTTAATTTTATTACTTACAGTATTTAAATCAACACTTTCATAATTATTCTCTATATCAAGTAGAAAATAATTTCTTAAAAAATAATCCATTGTAATATTCTTTTTTTGTACCTCTTTAATTTTTCTCTCTCTTTTACTCATATAAAAACTCCTCATGTATTATGAGGAGCGTTATTACGCGGTACCATCCTGTTTTATCACTTAATTAATTCTATAACGGGAATAACCGGAAAACTTTTTCAAGTTCAGTTCATAGGTAGTAATTAATTACATGTTTTATAGAGTTTACACTATCCTCTATTCACTTTAAAAACAGTGGTAATAATCGTGTCCTAATCAAAACATTTCATACTATTATTTTATCATTTTAATTGCTTTTGTCAATAATTTTATATCATCTTTTTTAATAATTGATATATTTTCTAATTTATTATAGTCTTTACTAAACTGTTTATTTTTAATTTCTTGCTTATTTAAGTTCTCTAATATATTTTCTGTATCTTTATAATAATGCTTAATATCATGATCAACTAATTCTTGAAGTAATATTCTTTGATTAAGAAGACTCGCATATTCTCTTGCAGGATTTGTCAAAGGAATATTGTCCATTTCTTTTGAAGTATAAACTTTATTTTTATATTTTTGTATTTTAATCATTTCAATTATATTTTTAACATATTCATTATTATTTAAATTCATATCACTACTAATTTCATATAATTTATCAATTAAATATTGTTTAGTAGTTTCTTTATAAATAATTGGAATATTTAAGTTATAACTCAAATCAATAATAGCTTTCTTACAAAACATATTTAATACATTTAAAACACTAACAATAGTTTCACAACTCTTCTTATTAGTAAAATGACATATATTATTTGCAATATTTATTACATCATCCAATTCTTCAAAAGAACTTAAAGAAATATCTTTTAAAGTATATAAATAATTTTTCTTTATTTTTATTAAAGAACGATAAATTTTAGTGTTAGAAACTTTATTATTTTTATCTAAAGTTATTTCAATAGTAAAAGCATCTAATGTTTTATCTACATCAAATGAAAAATTTTCTTTCGAAATAGAACTAGGTATTAAATGTTTAACAAAATTTTTACTATATATAGAAGAACTTTGATTTTCTAAATATTTATTTATTTTACTTTTAGAATCTATATAGTCAGCAACTAATGGTGTATAAAAATATAGTTTAGTACAATCGTCTTCTTTTTCGATACATATTGCATCTTCATATATATACGTATTCTTTTTATCAATAGTAAAAACATTTTTATTTGTGTGATCTTGGTATTGATAATTATTATTATTTTTAATATTTTTGCATAAATCTAAATATTCACTCTCATATTCTGCTGATATACCATACTTTTCAGTTATTGAATACAAATTATTATTAACTTTTTCCACTTTATAATCAGTAACAAGTATTTCTATAAGTTCTTGAATATTTTTAATTCGATATTTTTTTTCAAATATATTTAAATTAGAATTATTAATTTTTATAAATAATTGATTTAATTCATCAACTAACGCAAGTCTAAATTCATCACTAAAACGATTAGAATTATGTGTTAGTATTAACTTTATCATTTGTTTATAATAATTAATTTTTTTATCATCATTACTACTTTTAATTGCTTTTAAACAATTATCTATTATTCCATCTAACAATGAATAACCATCACTATTAATTATATTAATTAAATCTTTATCATCATTAAATAAATTTTCATATACATCATAATTTTCAATTTCAACTATAATTCGACACATAAAATCAAATAATTCATCTAACTCATTTCGATAATCTTTTTTAGAATAATTAATTTTATAAAATTTATGTTTAATTTGTTTTAAAGTAAACAAAATACGTTCTAGTAATTCTTTATTATGTTGATATGATTTATTTCCACTATAAGTAGAAGATAATATATGATGAATTTCTCTTATTAATTTATCAATTTTATCAATATATTTAGTATTATTTTCAAACATTTCATTAATACCACGATAATTTAAATAATATAGAGCTTTTTCAATATAATGTTTTTTTATAGGACTAGAATTAACATTAAAATTCTCAATTCCTTCTTCAACAATAACAAATAATTCATTAATTAAATCTGCATTATCATAAATATCTAACTTTTCTTTTAATTCTTTCCAGTGATATTTCTTTTTTTGATTTAACATTTTTAATAATTCTAAATTCATAAACAATCCTACCCTCTTAAATTTTTACTTATTAAACTTACTTCATTAGTAAGTTGATTAATACGTTCAATTATTCTTCTTGCTTTAATATGTTCAACCCCATCACGACTTGTACTAAAATGATTTTCTAATTCTTTCTTTGTTAAATTAGAAGTAAAGAACGTCGGCAATCCTTCTTGCATACGATATTGAACAATAGGACAGAAAACCTCATCACGACTCCAAGACGTTGTAACTTCGGCTCCAATATCATCAATTAATAATAGTGGTACTTTCTTTAAAAAATCAACTTTTTCGCCAAAATTACCATTACTAAAAGAATTCTTTAACTCGCTTAACATATCTGGCCAAAAAACAATTGCACTCTTTATACCTTTTTTAGCAAGTTCATTAAATGCAGCACTAACTAAATATGTCTTACCACTACCAAAATTACCATATAAATATAAACCTTTTTGTTTAGAATTTTTCTTATAGTTTTTAATAAATTCAGTTAAATATTTAATCACCTCAAATCTATTTTCATCATCCATATAAATATCTTTCATCCGAGCTTTTTTTATTTCTTCTGGCATATTAAATATATAAATATTTTTTAAATATGCATTTTCTTTATCTAATTTATTTTTATAATGACAAGCTTGATAACAGAAACTTAGTTTATCATTATCTACTTTAGGTAAATAACAATAACCATTTATTTTATTTTTACAACTTAGTAAATTTTTACAATTTTTACAATGATTATATTCAATACTAGATTCTTCTAAAGATGAAGTATACTTCATTAGAATTTCAATTGGTAAATGAAGCTCACTTACTAATTCTTTAAATTCACTATTTTCTAAAGCTTCTAAGTATGATTTTTTTAAATCATTATCAAGCTTCTCGTTTAATTTAAAATTAACAACACTACCTAACTTCTTCATATAATCACCTACTTAAATTCATTTAATAGTTCTTGCATTTGGGCTAATGTTTCATTATCCGGTTTCTTAGTTTCAATACTCTTATCAAACCAAATTGGTTTTTCTTCTTTAACTTTAGTCTTAGAATAATTCTTATTTTTTTTATTATATTCTTTACCAGCTAAATTCATTGCCGCTTCAACAGTTTCTATTTTACTACGTTTCCACTGTGAAGCAATTGTATCAATAAAAGCTTTATTAAGTTTATTATTATTAATACGCATTACAAAATCTAGTAATACATTAACAACGCCTGGTTTTAATTCTAAATCAACCATTAAATATTCAACTATTTTTAAATCACTACGACTAGGATTAACACCATTATTTTTAGATCTTAAAAAATCATATGGTGAGACAGTTTCAAACGTATAAATCATCTTAGCTTTTTTACTATTATCACCACTAGGTTTGCGTAAATATTCAGGTTGATTACGATATACAATACTAGGTAACTTACCACCATGCTCAAATCCATAATAATTTAATGCATTTTTCTTTAATAAATCTTTATCAATTGTACGTTTAATAGTAAGAGAATTTCTTATTAAATCAACACAAGAATCACTATCTAATTGATATATAAAAGCAAGTTTATCAATTAATTCTTTAGTATCTTTAGTAAGACTTTTATGATTTAAAAGTTCACTTGGAATAAGTTCTAATACTTCATTAACATTTATCTCAGAAGATAAATTAATCTTTCTTTTTTTCTTTTCTTTAATTTCTTCTAAAACACTTTCTAAAGAACTAGAACTTACTACTTCAAATACATCATTAAAAGATTTGGTTATATCACTATAATCTTTAATACTAACCCTAGGTAATTTAAAGTACTCAATAATTTTTTCATATTCAATCTTACCAACATTATTATATAACGTTGTAGCAAGAACTGGATTATTTAAAAATTCACTAGGATTAAGTGGTGAGAACAATTCATAAATATACTCATTAACATTTGCTTCTTTAACTAAAGTACGTAATAATCCGATAGCTTCTAATTTTTCACGTGCCACTAAAATTTCTTCTAATTTAAGACGCATATTAGTCATTAAGTGATGATGAGTCCATTCACAAGATAAGACCTCAGCTTTATCTAAATATGCCCATAAAGTAAAATATAAACTTATTGCAGTACTACCAATTAATGGTTGATATAACATAATTAAAATAGTTCGATCACGTTCAGAAAAAACTGTGCGATTTCGAACAATATATGTATCTGCTGGTAAGATAGTTTTACTCATCACAATCACCTAATACTAGTTTATCATAAATAAGACAAAAACAAACAAAAAACTTCTTTTATTTTTCATAAAAGAAGTTATTCTAATATATATGGATCACTACTAGTACCAGTTCCACTAGCATAATATACATCTTCCTTTAAATAAAGGACTGGTCTTATATCAACTTCTGTTGGTGACATAAATATACTATAGGCTCCAGTTCCTCCATTTTCTAGTACAATAGTACCTTGACTATCTCTACTTCCACCGGAAAATCCATAAATGATAAACTTTTCATTATTTACCATCCAATTTACACTTGCACAACTTGAATAAGAAACCAACATAGACATACAACTTGGTGATACACTAAATGCATAGTCAGAGGCGGCTGTATAATATATATTGGCTTGAACTTCCTTTGAATAATAATTCATTTCACGATTATAAATTTCATTCCTTGTATATCCAGTAAAAGCCATACTATATGTATAATATGTACTTTTATTTATCTTTTCTTTACCTACTATACTATTATGGTATTCTCCATTTAAGTAATCAAAAGTTGCTTGTCCTTCATAAAAGTTTCTTATATCTCCAACCAAATATTTTCCTAATGAATGTGTTCTAATTATTTTTATTTTATTATCAAAAATACCAATTATTTGCCATAATTCATCATTAAATTTTATATAGTTATTTGGTGTTTTTCCAACATATCGATATTCTCTAGGACTACTACTTGTTGTTAAATTACCACTATCATTTATTCCATATAAACCTATAGCATTACTATTAGATACATCTGTATTTAATTTATTATTTATTAAATATTGTGAGAAAGTTTCTGGTGGATCACCAAGTTCATAAGGACTATTTGGTGTATCATTTTTTATAAAAAAGTAGAAAAAAAAAGAATTATTTTTCTTCTAATAATTCTTTTAAAGCATTTTTTAAATCATATATATTTCTAGGACTCATAAAAATTATAACAGCATTTTTATGTTTTAATAATTTTTGTGGTTCATCCATATGAATTAAGTTACCATTATTTAATTTATTTATAATAATCTTTTCATCTACTCCTGGATAATCTTCATATTTATCTTCACGGTCTAGTGTTACTGGTAAAACATATTGTGTATCTGCTAAATTTAAACTTTCAGCAAAATCTTCTCCAAAATCTTGAACTCTTGCAAGTGTATGTGGTTGTAATACAGCAACTATTTCTTTATCTGGATATTTTTGCTTAGCTGCTCTTATTGTTGAACGAACTTCTGTTGGATGATGTGCATAGTCATCTACTAATACTACATCACCTATAATCTCTTCATTAAATCTACGTTCTGCACCTTTAAATGTTTTTAAAGCTTTAGCAACTTCTTTTGCTTCAAATCTTTCATAAGCACATATTGCAATAACAGCTAAACTATTAAGTAACATATGTTTTCCATAGAATGGAAGATCAAAGTGTCCATAGTAATTATCTTCAATTATTACATCAAAACTAATTCCTTTTTCGGTATATTCAACATCTTTAGCTAGAATGTCATTATCATCATCTAATCCATAAAAGAAGATTGGTTTAGTTGTTTCAAGTGAATGTGTATATGGATCATCCCCACAAGCAATAACCATTTTTTCAGCTTTATTGGCATATTCCATATAAGCTAAACGAACATCATCGATATCTTTATAGTAATCTGTGTGATCTAAATCAATATTAGTAATAATTGCATATGTTGGTGTATAAGCTAAGAAATGTCTTTTGTATTCACAAGCTTCTAAAGCAAAATATTTATTTTCTTTTGAAGCATAACCATTCCCATCACCTATTAAATAATTACATCCACAAATTTCTGTTAAAACATGAGCAAGTAATGAAGTTGTAGTAGTTTTCCCATGACAACCAGCAACGGTAATTGTTTCAAATAAACTTGTTAGTTTACCAACCATTTCTTCATAGTGATAAATACGACATCCTAATTCATTTGCTTTTTTTACTTCAACATTATTATCTTCATTAAATGCATTACCTTGAATAATAAACATATCTTCATTAATATTATTCTCATCAAATGGTAATATATTAATACCTGCTTCTCTTAATTTATCTTCAGTAAATAAATGTGTTTCTTTATCACTTCCTTGTACTTCATAACCTAAACTATGCATAACAAGCGCTAGTGAACTCATACCAGTCCCTTTTATTCCTATAAAATGATACATAATTATTCTTCCTCTCTAAATATTTAAAAAATCTATTATAAATGGTCCTAAAATCATTAATAATATAAGTGGTACAACAAATAAAACTGAAATAATACTTATTTTATTTGGTATTTTATTTATTTCCCCTTTTATTTCTAATATTTGTTTTTCTCTTAAGAAATCAATTTGACTATACATTGTTTCTAATATACTATTACCAAACACACTAGTTTGCGTAATATTTAGAATAATGTTATTGACTGTTTCTGAAGGTATACGTTTTTTCATATCTTCTAATGCTTCTAATAAAGTTTTACCAAACTTAACATCTACTAAAGCTTGTTTAAATTCTTTTGAAAGTTCGGAATCAACATTCATAACGGTTGCTTCAATTGAACTTTCCAAATTTCTTCCTGACTCTAATGTTAATGTAAGTATTTCAAAGAAATATAAAGCTTCTCGATCTAACTTTCTTATACGTTCATTTTTGGGTTTAGTAATAAATACATAATAGAATGCATAATAATATAAAACCATAGCTAGAGGTGCAGTAATATAACCTAAATTAGTGTTATATAAAACTAAGAAGAATACGATAATAGTTGTAAGATAACGATAGTTATAAAATGTTATCGCATCCAGCTTGTTTTTATCACCTAACATATCTAATTGGTCTTGTACTTTTTTTATACGACGGTAACGATAGATTTTTCTTATAATATTATTCCCCATTATATCACATCCTTACCTTCATTATTTTTCGTACAAAATAGATATATACAACATACATTAAAACCATAATAAATGATAATATTAAACCAATTTTTGTTGTATATAATGGTACAAAATAATCTGGATTAATAAAGCTTACAAAAACCATAAATAAGATTGGTACTAAGAATAAAGCCATAACAATAATCTTAGATCCCCCAGTTAAAGAATTAAGTTCTAATTTTAACTTCTTCTTATTAAATAAAGATTTTTCAATTGATGAGAATACTTTAATAATATTACCACCTGTTTTATTTAATATTGTAAGTGAAGCAGTTAAATAAGTAATTTCTTCTAACTGAATTCTTTCGGCAAATCTTTTAAATACTACATCTATAGAAAGCCCAAAAGATATTTCTAAATACATCTTTCTAAACTCTTCTTTAATTGGTCCATCTAACTCATGTGATACTAATTCAATTGCTTGCGTAATACTACGTCCTGATTTAAAAGCATTATTCATAACAATAATTGCTTGTAATAAATCATTTTCTAAAGTATCACGATATATTTTATAACGATATTTATAAATTAAATCTGGAGCTATAAAACCAATAAAGAAAGGTATTAACATTTCAACAAAACTTAATACTTCATATTGAATTGTTTTTGAAAATATACCAATACCTAAGAATATTATACCAACAATTACCTTAGTTGCAACAATATCTATACTTCTTTTGTATTTTTTATTAACAATCCCTAAATATTTTTCATATCTATTTGCATATTTACTAATAAAAACTGATTTTAATAATAAATCCCCTATTTTCTTATTTAATCTATCATAGTAATGTTCCATATTATCTAAAACTGATAAACTATTATCATTTAATGGTTCTATACCATAACGACTAATACGTTTTTCAAGTTTTACACTACGACGATAAAATAAGATACTAAATAATATTCCTAAAAGAATTATAAATATACCAATTTGGGTTGCGAATAAAACATTTTGATTATTTTCTAGTACTTGAACATGAACTGTTTTAGTAACTGTATTACCAGCACTATCACTTACTGTATAAACTAAATCTTTAATACCTAAAGTTGTAAAATCAAGTTCATCATAATTAGTAACAACACTTTTTATTAAATCTCCATCTTGTTTATCATATGCTTTAATACCTTCTAATGGTTTTAAAGTTGAGCCCTGTTCCATTCTAATTAAAGACTCTCCAACTTCTAAAGTAGGTGCTTCTTTATCAATTACATATTCTCCTGATAAAATTTCTTTAGAAGCAACATGATTGTATACTACAACTCTAATTTGATATGTTGCAGTCTCAGTCATTGTAATAGTTACTGGTCTATTACTATTTACTAAAATTGGATCTTGTTCTTTACCATTTTTAATTAATTGATATTGATATTTTACTATATCACTACTAGGAGTAAATATGACATTAATATTATTATTAGTTGGTGTACTCGTACTAAATAAATCAAAACCACTCTCACCAGTCATAAAATCCCCTCCTATTCAAATATATCTTTTAAAGTATCAATACCTCTTGATTTAATTTGTTCATAAACTTTTGGTGTATATTTATGTAATACAAATTCTCCTATCACTTCACCATTATCAGTAATACCTTTTTGTTTAAAAGCAAAAATTTCTTTTAATTTAATTGTATCTTTATCAAATCCTACAACTTCACAAATACTTGTTACTTTACGCTTTCCATCAGCAAGTCTTTCAACATTTACAACTAAATGAATAGCTTTTTCAATATATTCACGAATTGCTGGAATTGGTATTTCCATACCTGCCATAAGAATCATTGTTTCAAGTCTATTTAAAGCATCAACAGGTGAATTCGCATGCATTGTTGTTAAACTACCAGTATGTCCTGTATTCATTGCTTGTAACATATCAAAAGCTTCTTTACCACGAACTTCTCCAACAATAATTCGATCAGGACGCATACGAAGTGAGTTAATAACTAAATCACGAATAGTAATTTCGCCAGTACCTTCATAATTAACTAAACGAGTTTCTAAAGAAATAACGTGTTTTTGTTTTAAACGAAGTTCTGCTGCATCTTCAATCGTAATAATACGTTCATCATTATGAATAAATGCACTTAAAACATTAAGTAAAGTTGTTTTACCACTACCAGTACCTCCACATATAATAATGTTTAATTTAGCTTGTACACAAGCTTCTAAAAATCTTGCCATATATGGTGTAAGAGTACCAGTTCTAAGAAAGTCATCAATAGTTGCAAGTTCATCTTTAAACTTACGAATAGTAAGTACTGGTCCCTTTAAAGATAAAGGTCTAATAACCGCATTTAAACGAGAACCATCTTTTAAATGAGCATCCACCATCGGATTAGCTGTATCAATAGTTCTTCCTAATGGTTGAATCATTCTTTGAATAGTTCTAATAATATGATCTTCATTAATAAATGAAACACTTTCATCTTTAATAACATGACCATCTACTTCAATATAAACTTCATTAGTTCCATTAACCATTATTTCTGTTACATTCTTATCACTAAGTAAATCAGTAATAGGTCCATAACCATTAATTTCATTATCAATTAAATTATATATATAACTACGTTCAATATTAGATAAATCATAACCCTCTAAAGTTTTATCAATTTGTTCATGAATAAAATCATCCATACTTCCATGATGTAATACATTATTATCAATTAAATTTTGAATAATTTTATTTCTAAGTTCATCAAGTAACTCTTTATTTTCAAAAGCATCATAATCATTAACAAAAAGTTGTTTTGATGTATCTTCTTTTTCAACATCAAATTCTTCTAAAAAATTTCGCATTCTTTCACCTACTTTTTATCTTTTACATCAACATTATCTTCTAATAAAGACTTAGCTAAATCATTAAATACTTCAATTGCCTTTTTATTAACAACTCTAACTTTAGAATCCATAGTTACAATTTTACCATCAATAATATATTTGTGATAATTCTTAATATAAAAACTACTAGGAATTACAAAATCAATCTCATTTTTAATGATATTTCTAATATCATACTTAGTAAATATTTTATTATTATGATTAATAGATTCATTTAAAACAACTTTATAATTAGTTTTACCCATATCTTTTAATATAGAAATCATAGACTTCATATTCTTTAAATTATATGGATCATTACTCATTAAATATAAAATCCAATCACTATTATCCATACAAGTTAAAGTATATTTACTCATATGATGAATGGTATCTAAAATTATTACATCATATACCGAATTTACTTTACCAAGAATTAATTTTAAATAACGACTTGATATTTTATTTTCTAATCTTGGATCTTTAGGAGCAGCCAAAATACTAATATTATCACTATATTTAATTAAATAATCTTCAACATTAGAAAAACGATTATTATTAATATCTTCAGCTAAATAAAATAAATCTTTTTTTACATCTAGATTAAGTGATAAAGCAATCGTACTACTAGATAAATCCATATCTATTACTAATACTTTTTTATCCATACCAGCATAAATACCAGCTAAATTTAAAACAGTACTAGTTTTACCTACACCACCCTTAACAGATGTAACTGTAATAACTTTTGCTCTTTTAATTGCCATAACCATTCTCCTTTATA
>CALVZI010000061.1 GCA_944372485.1 uncultured Bacilli bacterium | reverse complement strand
GTGTGATGTACATGATTAAATTAAATCACATGGTAGATGATAAGATTCATGCACGTGCAACGGGACCATATTCATTAGTTACACAACAACCATTAGGTGGTAAAGCACAAATGGGTGGACAACGTTTCGGAGAAATGGAAGTTTGGGCATTATATGCTTATGGTGCTGCTCATGTACTTCAAGAAATGATGACTATTAAATCAGATGATACATTAGGTCGTGTTAAGGTATATGAATCTATTGTTAAAGGTATTCCAATGCCAGAAAGTGGAATTCCAGAAAGTTTCCGTGTATTAATTAAAGAATTCCAAGCTTTAGGTTTAGATATTACTGTTTTAGGTGAAGATGGAGAATATCACGAACTTAAAGATTTAGAAGAAGCTGAAAAAGATTCATTACTATTAAGTGAATCACCACTTGATAACATTTTAGAAGAAACAGAAGAAACAGAAGAAGTAGAAGAACCTACTGAAACTGATGAAGATATAGAAGATGAATTTAGTGATGACGAAGATATCGAACCAACTTTAGATGAATTAGATGAAATGGAGGAGGCTTAATATATGAATGTAAATACTTTTGAAGGTTTAAGAATTTCAATTGCCTCACCAGAAAAAATCAGAAAATGGTCTTATGGTGAAGTTAAAAAAGCAGAAACAATTAATTATCGTACTTTAAAACCAGAACGTGATGGATTATTCTGTGAAAAAATATTTGGACCAACTAAAGATTTTGAATGTTCTTGTGGTAAATATAAACGTTTACGTTATAAAAACATTGTTTGTGATCGTTGTGGAGTAGAAGTAACTAGTTCTAAAGTACGTCGTGAACGTATGGGACACATTGAGTTAGCTACTCCTGTGTCACACATCTGGTTCTTTAAAGGTGTACCATCTCGTATGGGATTAGTACTAGATATGTCACCACGTGAACTTGAAGAAGTTTTATACTTCGTTTCATATGTAGTTCTTGATCCAGGAGCTACAACTCTAGCTAAAAAACAAACTATTTCTGATAAAGAATATCGTGTTTATTACGAAAAATATGGAAATACATTTAGAGTAGGTATGGGGGCAGCTGCAATTAAAGAATTACTTGAACAAGTAGATCTTGAAAAAGAAGTTGCTGAACTTACTAAAGAAATTGAAGAAATAAAAGATACAACTAGTCAAAAACGTGTTCGTTTAATTAAAAGATTAGATGTTCTTGATGCATTCTTAAAATCTGGTAACCGTCCAGAATGGATGATTTTAACTGCACTTCCAGTTATCCCACCAGAATTAAGACCAATGATTCAATTAGATGGTGGTCGTTTTGCAACTAGTGATTTAAACGATTTATATCGTCGTGTTATTAACCGTAATAATCGTTTAAAGAAATTAATGGATTTAGGTGCTCCAAGTATCATCATTCAAAATGAAAAACGTATGTTACAAGAAGCAGTTGATGCATTATTTGATAATGGTCGTCGTGGACGTAACATCACTGGTGCTGGTAACCGTCCATTAAAATCTTTATCAAGTATGTTAAAAGGTAAACAAGGACGTTTCCGTCAAAACTTACTTGGTAAACGTGTTGACTATTCAGCTCGTAGTGTTATCGTTGTAGGACCAAACTTAAAAATGTATGAATGTGGTATTCCAAAAGAAATGGCTCTTGAATTATTTAGACCACATGTTATTAATGGTTTAGTTTCTAAAGAAATTGCTGCTAATATTAAAGCTGCAAAACGTATGGTTGATAATCAAGATGAACGTGTTTGGGATATTGTTGAAGAAAAAATTAAAGAACATCCAGTTATGTTAAACCGTGCTCCAACATTACATAGATTAGGTATTCAAGCATTTGAACCTAAGTTAATTGATGAACGTGCAATTCGTTTACATCCGTTAGTGTGTGCTGGATTTAATGCCGACTTCGATGGAGACCAAATGGCTGTTCACGTTCCAATTACTGAAGAGGCTCAAGCTGAAGCAAGATTATTAATGTTAGGTGCTAATAATATCTTGTCACCAAAAGATGGTAAACCAATTGCTGATCCTGGACAGGATATGATTTTAGGTAACTACTATATTACAATTGAAAAACCAGGATTACCTGGTGAAGGGCGAGTATTTAAAGATGAAAACGAAGCTTTAATGGCATACGAAAGAAGAGAAATTACTTTACAAACTCGTATTGCTATTCCAGTAAGATCATTTAGACATAAAATATTCCCAGATATTTATATGGACAAGTATTTAGTTACTACTCCAGGTAAATTAATATTTAATAGTATTTTCCCGGATTCATTCCAATATGTAAATGATGGAAGTAAGGAAAATATTGAAAAGATTACACCAAGTAAATATTTCTTAGCTCCAGGAACTAATATTCCAGAAGCAATTAAGAACATGGAAATAACTGGACCATTTGCTAAAGGAATACTTACACAATTAATTTCGCAAATCTATAAACGTTATCAAACAACTGAAACTTCAATTATGCTTGATAAATTAAAAGATTTAGGATTTAAATATTCTACATTATCAGGTATTTCTATTGGTGTAGGAGATATCATTGAATCACAAAGCAAACCTGCAATTATTGAAGAAGCTAATAAGAAGGTTGCTCAAGTTAATAAACAATTTAAACGTGGTTTAATTACTGATAATGAACGTTATAAAAAAGTAATTGAAGTATGGAATGAAGCTAAGGATCAAATTTCAAGTGAATTAGCTGACATCATTAAAACTCATAAAGATAATTCAATCTCTATGATGATTGATTCAAAAGCCCGTGGTAATTTAGGTAACTATACTCAAATGGCCGGTATGCGTGGACTTATGATGAAATCAAATGGTGAAACAGTAGAAATTCCAATTACATCTTCATTTACTGAAGGAGCTAGCGTTTCTGAGTTCTTCTTAGCAACTCACGGTGTTCGTAAAGGTGCCGTTGATACGGCCTTAAAAACAGCCGATGCTGGTTACTTAACTCGTCGTTTAGTTGACGTTGCTCAAGATGTAATTGTTAAAGAAGAAGATTGTGGAACTGATCAAGGTGTATTAGTAGAAGCATTCTTAAATACTGATGGAACAGTTGTTGAATCACTTGCCGATCGTATTATTGGACGTTTTACAAATAAAGCTGTAATTCATCCTGAAACAAAAGAAGTTATTGTAGAAGCTAATACATATATTACTGAACAATTAGCAGATAAAATTGTTAAAGCAGGTATTACTAAAGTTCCAATCCGTACAGTATTAACTTGTAAAACTCATAATGGTGTATGTCAAAAATGTTATGGACGTAACTTGGCTACTGGTCACATTGTTGAAGTTGGTGAAGCTGCTGGTATTATGGCTGCTCAATCAATTGGTGAACCAGGTACTCAGTTAACAATGCGTACTATTAACTCAGGTGGGGTTGCCGGAGACGATATTACTCAAGGTCTTCCTCGTGTTCAAGAAGTATTTGAAGCACGTAATCCAAAAGGTAAAGCAACTATCTCTGAAATTAACGGTATTGTTTCTAACATTGAAGAAGATGGTGGTAAATTTATTATCTCTGTTAAAAATGATGTTGAAACAAAACAACATACATCAAATTATGGAGCTAAATTAGCTGTTGAAGTAGGGGAAGAAGTTAAAGCAGGACAACGTTTAACTCATGGTGCAATTAATCCAAAAGAATTATTAGTTGTTACTGACCCAATTACTGTTCAACAATATATCTTATTAGAAATTCAAAAAGTATATCGTTCTCAAGGTGTTGATATTTCTGATAAACACGTTGAAATAATGGCTAAACGTATGATTTCTAAGATTAAGATTGTTACTAGTGGAGATTCATTATTCTTACCTGGTACAATGGTAAATAGATTTGAATTTACTGAAGAAAATAAAAAATTAATTCTTGAAGGTAAACGACCAGCTACTGGTAAACCAGTATTACTTGGTATTACTAAAGCATCTCTTGAAACTGATTCATTCTTATCAGCTGCATCATTCCAAGAAACAACTCGTATCTTAACAGATGCTGCAATTCATGGTAAAGTAGATCATTTACAAGGATTAAAAGAAAATGTTCTTTTAGGTAAATTAATTCCAGCGGGAACTGGTGCTAAAAAATATCGTAAAGCAACTTATGATTTAGAATTTGATTTATTAAAAGAAGAACCATTAGAAGCTTTAGAACAAGAATTAATGGATTAATTATTAAAACTTCATCTTATTAAAGGTGAAGTTTTTTGAATTTAACAAATTGAAAACGGGACTTTATTTTTTTGTAAAAATATGGTACAATGTAAACATAATAGAGGTAGTGTATGGTAGGTGAAGTATATGTGCGAAGAACAATTAGAAATTGAACATTTCCTACAAGAAATGCAAGAATTAAAAAACACTGACATAACTAAGTTTACTAGTACTTTAGTATATAATAAATTATTATTAATTGGTGTATATGCTAATGAAATAAATGTAAAGACAAAACAATGGTTTCCTATTTGGAGTGCTACATTTAAAAAATTAAAAAATATTAATGTTTTATATTCTAATAGGAAAGATAATATTTTTAAAACAAGAAATATAGACACTACTAAAATTATTGATAATGAAAAATACTTAACTATCTATCTACCACTTCACCGTAGTCATTTTAATCAATGTACTCAAAATGTTGTAAATTTTTTAAATAAAAAGAATATCTTTCATGAATTACAAATAGATAAAACTATTAATAATTGTTGTTTAGCAATAAAATTAAAAGATATAAATTCAGTAAAATTAATTGAAAAATTTATAAAAAATGATCAATTTATGAATACCGGTTTAATAAAACCAAATCCTTTTATGATGAATAATGGCATTTTTGCCATTTCTAAGGAAGGCGACTTATCATATAATATGGTTTTAGCTAATTTTATAGTTAATTATTTAAAAGAAGAAGAAGATATCGCAACCCTTTCAAAGTTTTATATTTATATTAATAAAATTTATAATAAAACATTTAAGCTTGGGTTTGATTTAACAATTTCTGCTTATATTCAAAATATAGAATACGATTTTGATAAAGAAGATGAATTTTTTAAAAAGATATTTGATTATAGATATATAACGGAAATAATATTAGAAGTATTAAGATCAAATAATGATTTTAATAATAATTTAATTCCAATTTATAATAAAAATAATAAATTAGATGATGTAACTGAAATAAGAAATTTTTATCGTAAACAAGAAAATTTATATCATCAAACAATTTATAACTTAAGTACTTGTATTGAAGAAAATATTAAATTGTTGGGATTACATAATACAATGAATGCATTAAAATTATATCAAGAAGGTAATGCTTGTGGTTTTACTAAAAAAAATGGTATAAGACAAAACTTAATAGATAATGTTGATTCTAATATATTAAAATATATTTTAAATGATTTAACTGCAGAAGATTATGTAAAAAAAGAAGCATATAATTTAGGATTAATTAAAGAAGAAGTTAAAAAAACAGATATTGATGAATTTATGGATGATTTAATTCAAGGTTTAATATTGACATATGAAAAACACTTACAAAAGATTGATAAAAAAGTTGCTCATAATAAAATTATAGAAGCTGTTGAATTGATTAAAAATGAGAATTTTTCACATATAACTAATGATTATCAAATTAGAAAAAAATTGATGATTTCAAGTAAAAGAGTTGATTTAAAATATTTGAATCAAATTATTTATGAATTTTTATTAGAATCAACTTTGGATATTGAAAAAGAAGATGAAACTATGGATATGTTTGCTGATTTAATAGAAGATTTATTTAAAGAACATGCTTATCCAATGGTTAATAATTATTAATGATATTCTTTTTAGAGAATATCATTTTTAGTTATTATTCTAATATTTATGAATTTATATGATATAATTAAAATGTAGAAAGGAATAATTAAATGTTTAAAAGTAAGAAAAAATTAGAAGAAATTGAGAAAATAAAAAAAGAATTGAATTATATAAAAGAACAAATGGGAGAAAAAAATAAATTAATAGATATAAATAACTTATATGTTTGGGAATGTAATGGAAAGTTTAATATTGTTAATTTAGATATAAAGGAGATTTATGGAAGAACTTGGATAGGTGCGGAAGTAAAAGCTTATAAATCAACTTTAAAAGATATTTTTACAAACGAAGTTATATATATATTAAGAAATACTAGAAAAATTCGTTCAAGAGAAAAAATAAATGATGGAAATAAGCAACATATTGCTTATTTAAAACCAATTTGTAAAGTAAATAAAAAATTAAAGCTTTATCCTAACAAAAAAGTACCTTTATATATTTTACAAGAAATGTATAATCAAATAAACAACGTAGATAATAAAGAAATTATATTAAAAAAGAATAAAATTTAGGGAAAACAGTTAGAAGGAAATATTTTAATGTTTCAAAGTAAAAAAAGATTAAAACAAATAGAAGAATTAAAAGAAACTTTAAATAAAGAAAAACAAGAAATTTTAGAAATTGAGAATCAATTAAGTAAATCTATACCTAAAATAAGTATATCCAATTTATATTTGGTATTAGAGCACGGGGTAGTAAGAATTGGTAGATTAAATGTCAAATCAACTACTGACTATAAAGGAAAAATACAACATTATTCAGTTATGACTGATATTTTTAATAATGATATTATTTTTGAAAAGTATAGGAAAGTCGACTATAAAGTATTTATTTCAAGTTTATTACTTGAAGAAAAACATTATATTTATTTACAACCTTTATATAAAGTGTGTGAAGATATATTATTATATGACGATGAGAAAATACCATTATATACTTTACAACAAATATATTATGAATTAAATGAATTAGATGTAGGCGATGTTTTATTAAAAAAACATAAATAATTTTTTAGCTAAATCATGGAAAGGAAATAATTAATGTCTAAGTATAAAAGAGATACAGAAGAACTTAAAGAAAAGATAAGCCAACTTAATACCCAAAAAAAACGATTATTATTTATTCAGGATAATTTAAACAATGAAGATTCTAAAATAGATATATCAAATGTATATATTTAGCATAATGGTAGTGAAAATAGGATTGTTAGGTTACATGTATCTAGAACAGCTCCTCAATATATGCAATATGGTTATGATAGTTCTTTAGTTGATATTTTTACAAATGAAGTAGTGTATTTTAAACGTGATTGTGAAAGAATAAAGATGAAAGAATATATTTATGAGAAAAATAATTATGCTTATATTACACAACTTTATGAATTTAACAAGAATATTTTAGTATATCCTGATAATAAAGTACCTTTATATGTTTTAAAAAGAATATTTTATCAAATAAATAACATAGATATTTCCAATGTTTTAGAAAAGACATATAAATAATAAAAACATTTGCTGATTAAAACAAATGTTTTTATTATTACTATATTTAATATTAAAATCTTTCAATACATAGAATTTTAATCGTATTGTTTTAAAATTAATTTTTTGTTAAATTGGTCTTTTTTTACAATTTCAAGAACTGTATTTAATTTAATTTTATCATTATAATCAAATAAGTAAATATAATATTCTCCATTTAAAGCATCTTGTCCCATAATATAGTTAAAGTCTTTAGTACATTTTTTTCTACCAAGATAAAAATTAATTTTACTAATAAAGCCATCATTATTTTTAATTCCAATAACAGCTATTTTAATTTCATAAATTTCACCAACAATAAAACATCCTCCAACTACTTGATTTAAGTTTAATACATCATCTAAAGAAAAAGTCATATCTTCGATTTTTTCATTTATTAAGTCAATTTTTTTAGATTTTATTCCTTTCTTATTAAACATAAATATATCACTCCTAAAAATATTGTAACTATTTTAACATATTATTTATATAATACAAAATTAATTAAATATGGTGTAATATTTTGAAATAATAAAAAAGGTATAAGTGATTTTTACAACTTTATTTTCGTAAATCTTGGCTTTTAAATATTATATTATGAAGCTGTAGATATAACTAATTAGAAATATGATAAGTTATTAATTTTGTGCTATAATAATTAATAGGAAGGGAGAATTTTATATGCTTGAAAAAAAATTAACATTAGAACAAAATATATGTGCTGCTAAAATTTTTTTAAATACTTTTGGTTTTAAATTGGAAGATGTTAGAAATCTTACTGAATCTTCAAAAATTAAAATATTTAATAAATCAATGAACGAAGTTGGAGAATTACACTTTAATAATCAAAAAGTAGTAATAACAGCAAAATATAACAAAATTACATTAACAGCAAGTTATGATTTTGCTAAAATGTTTGGGTTTGTTGATGTAGGTTATGATAATGAGTTATTTGGACAATGGTTTAGTAAAATTAATTTTAAAATTGATAATAGCGTTGATAGTATTAAAGGTGAATTTTTAGTTACTAATACTGCCGATTCTGAATTTGGTATCTCTTGTCAATGTCATCCTTTAATAACTTTAAATATTCCCAATCAAGGTGATTTTGTTTTTAAAATTTTAAGAGATGGAAGTATTTTTTATTTTGAATTTAATACAAAAAATTATAGTGAACTTATAGAGATTAGTTCAAATTTTGAATGTATTCGTCATGTTATAAAAAAAGGTGAGTTTGATCGAGAAAAAAATAAATATGTATATAAAAAAGATGTAGGTATTTTTAATGCTTCTGAAGATGGTATTGATAAAGATAAATTACATGTTTTTTTAAATGAAGAACAAAATGGAAGAACCTTAGCATATCAAAGTAAGTTAGTTAAAAAAATTGATAAAAACAATTATAGAAAAACGAATATTCAATGTGGTTTATTGATGCAAAAATTTGATAATAATATGTTAAAAAAAGTACAATTATTAAGGGAAATATTAACTATAGATGATATATCATTATTAGATAATTTAATTAGTGTTTGTTATGATAATTATACTGATGAAGAATTAGTTGCTTTATTAGGAATTAAGAGACCAGCTTTTGTTTATCAAGATGGTGCTGAAAATTTAACTGATTCTTATTTTGGGATCGGAAAAGAAAGTATGTTTTTATTGCCAAATGAACAAAAGCAATTACTAAAAAAGCAAGAAGTGTAGAGTGTTTTTAAAGTTTTATTATAGAAAAATCGAGAATTTGAAATTTACTCGATTTTTTATATATCAATATTTTAGTAATTATAATCATTTTGTTAGTAATTTAGTATTAAAACTTGAAAGTGTCAAGATAACAATCAAGCAGGTGTTCTAAAGAAATAATAATAATATTTATAATTCAAATAAATATAAATTTTCTAAATACTTTTCTCTAAACAAATGATTTCCTATATACGTTCCACCTAGGTGTTTATAAAATTCGTTAGAGGGGTTGCCATCTAAACAACCAATTACTACTTTTTTTAAATTATTTTTTAATATTATATCAATAGCATACTTATATAATAATTTACCATAACCTTTTCCTTGATATTCTTTTAAAATATATAGGGAATGAATTTCAGCAGCTTCTTTTAGATTTTCACTATCTAAGGTAAAATATATCCAACCAATTATTTTATCTTGTGAGATTAAAACATAATAATATGGTTGTTCTTTTATACTCTTTCTTAAATTTTTTGCTATTACTGTTTCATTGTTAAGTAAGTCTTTCAAAAACGCATCAGAGACAATACCTTTATATGTTGTATTCCAAACGGTAGCTATGGCATGTGCTAATTCATTAGAATCTTCAATTCTTCTTTTTCTAATTTCTGGTACCATATGTTTTCCCACCCCTCCAATTATATTAGAAAATAGTTTTAATAATTTCATGGAAATATATAAGTTTGTTTTCTAGATTGTATAAACAATTCAATTTACATAAATAGTTTATCATAAGTTTGTGTAAATTAAAACTCTAACTACAAAAGTTAGAGGAACAATTAATCTGGTGCCATAGTGGTACACGTTTGGAAATTTTGTTAAGGTTAATTTCTAAAACAAGTATATCATAATTATCTAATAATTTCCTTTATTTTTGATAAATTATCTAAATTAATAGCTATTTCTTT
>CALVZI010000060.1 GCA_944372485.1 uncultured Bacilli bacterium | reverse complement strand
AATGATCGAATTGAAATGAAACTAAATATAGATGATGAATTAATAAAATTAGAATATAAAGGATTATTAAATATTAAATAATAATTTAATCGATGGCTAAAATAAAAGTCATCGATTATTTTACTGGTAGTAACTAAACTCACCAGGACGTGATTGTGTGTAAATATATTCATACATAACTAATTTACATAAATCATGTAAAAAAAGAAGAAAAATTTGTGATTAAAGTTGTAATGTTCGAATACATTATGTATACTTAAAATAATAGGGCAATTATGAAAAGTTGATTAGTATGGTTATAGTGCTTTTAATTGCCATTATTATTATAACTTGGATATTAAGTGTAATAATTGATTTACAAAATAATTCTAGTGATAATGTTAATTATGAAGAGAATAATGATTATTCAAAGAAATATCAAAGAAAGTCATTTATGACTGAATCAGAAAAAGAATTTTTTTATAAAATAATTAAATTAGAAGAAAAGTATAATGTTAAAGTTGTTCCACAAGTAAATTTGGCAACAGTTATTACTAATATTAATAAACATAGATTTCAAAATGAATTATTTAGAAATATTGATTTTGGTATATTTGATTGTGATTATAATAAATTATTATTATTAATAGAATTGAATGATAAAACTCATTTAACTAAAAAAAGAAGATATAGAGATAATAAAGTAAAAAGAATATGTTATGATGCTGGTATTAAAATTATAAGCTTTTATACTTATAAAGAAAATAATGAAGATTATGTAAATAATAGAATATATAATTATATCAAAGATGATTTATATTAAAAAGATATGATAATTAGAAATTTTAATATGATTTTTAATAATCATATTTTTTAATTATTAAAATTTTGATAATAATAAATAATTGTCATTTTCACTTTCTTTCATTTCCATATAATAATATGGAGGGGTAATATGTATAAATATATATCAATGACTTATAATGAAGCAGTAAATTTTGTCAATAGTAATAATAAATGTGTTATTTCAATGTCAAGAGGAAATATACCATATGCTGTTCCTATGTGTTATCAATCATATTGTTATAATAATAATTTATATTTAAATTTAACAAGTAAAAGTTGTGGTAAAAAAATTAATTATATGCATGCGAATGAAAAGGTTTGTATAGTAATTGCCAACCCAAATCAATGGAGAAGTGTTATTATATATGGAATAGCTAATATAAAAGATGAATGTGATGAAACAGCTAATATAGAAATATGTGTAGAAAAAATTACTGGAAGAAAATTTTATTGCTAAAACTTAAGTACAAAAAAAGAATGATTTATTTTTCATTCTTTTTATTCAACATTTTTTAAAGAATCTATCATATCTATTTTCTTTAAATTAAAATGTGTAAGTATGTTTACAAGCAAAGTAAAGCTAATGGTAATAATAGTTGAAATAATATAACTAGGTACTTCAATATTTCTTAAAAACATTAAATTATCTGTTTCACAACTACTAATAATAAAGTAACATAAATATAGTCCAGAAATAAGACCTAAAATTATTCCTATAATAGTTAATATAATTGTTTCTTTTATTATATATGAATCTACTTCATAATCATAGAAACCTAAAACTTTTAATGTTGCAATTTCTCTTTTTCTTTCAATAATGTTAATATTTGCAAGATTATATAACACAACAAAGGCTAACATAGCAGAAGAAACTATTAATATGAATACTACTGAATCTAAAGATTTAATAGTATCATTTAAAGTATCAACAATTTCACTTGTATTAGTAATATTAGCTCCATAACTTAGATTATTTATTAATTCTTGAAGTTCTTGTTCTTCTTTATCATTTAAATCATTTGTTTTAATTAATAATGAGTTATTATCAAATTCTTCAAAATATTTTTCATAAGTATTTTTTGTCATGTAAACATAATGTTCAAAATAATTTTCAGTTATTTCTTGTACAACAAAAGTATATTCTTTATTATTTCTTTTTAAATTAACTTTATTACCTTTCCTTACATTTAATAATTTAGATAGTTTAGCACTTATAACAATTTTATCATCTTTTAAAGTTATTTTTTTATCACTATTAGTTTGTTTTAACTTAATTAATTTATTAAAGTTATCATCTTCACTAATTATGGTAGTGGCATCATATTCTTTATCATTTTTACTTATTGTTACTGAATCAATTTTAGCAAGAACAATTAAATCAATATCTTTATTATCACTTAATTGTTTTTTTAAATTACTTGTTGATTTATCATTTACAGTAACAATCATATTATATTTAAATATTTCATTATATTGTTTATCTGTTATATCTTTAATAGAATCTTTTAAACCAAATCCTGCTAGGATTAAAGCTGTACATCCCGTTATACCAAAAATCATGGCCATAACTCTTGATTTATATCTAAATATATTTCTAACGGAAATTTTATTTGAAAAGTTTAAATGATTCCAAATCAATCCAATTCTTTCTAGAAGAACTCTTTTACCATTTTTTGGTGCTTTAGGACGCATTAAATTAGCTGGTTCTTCTTTTAACATTTTATAAGTAGAATAAATTGTTGCAATAGTAATGCATAATGTTGTAATAGCAAGTCCTAAAACAATATAATTAAAGTTATAAGTAATAATTATAGATGGTAAGTCAAACATTACTTTATAAATATCCCACACAATAACAGGTAGGGTATTAACACCAATAAAAATACCAATAATACCGCCAATTATAGTTGCACTTAAAGCATATATTAAATATTTACTAACTATTTTTAAATTAGAAAAACCTAAAGATTTTAAAGTTCCAACTTCACTTCGATCATCTTCAACCATTCTTGTCATAGAAATTAAACTTATTAAAACCGCAATTACATAAAATACTAGTGGGAAAATATTTCCAATTTTCTTTATATTAGTTGCTGAACTAATAAAGTTACTATATGCATAGTTGTCATCTCTTGAAAATACATACCATTTTACAAGACTTTGATCATTAATTAGACCAAAACTTTTTAATTCATTAAATCTTTCTAATTCTTCATTTTCTTTAATTTTTTCTATTTCTTTAATTACATCGTTAACTTTTTCATTGTATTCTTCACTATCAGTAGTTAAATCTTTACAATCATTTACAGTAATATATAAATCAGTACTAGTAGATTCATTAAAGAAATCAGAAATAGTATAAGCATAATAATCAATTTTCCCATTACCAATAGTAGTTGAATCACGATAAACTGAAAAATATAATGGACTTTTAACTATTCCAACAATTTGGAGTTTTTGATTACCAATTTCTATATAATCACCAATAGTTAAGTTATTTTCTTTTAATAGATTTTCTTCAACAACAATTTCATCTTTATTTTTAGGCTTTTTACCCTTAGTAATTTCTATTTTATTAATATCATCATTAATTTCAATAAATTTTACTGCATATTTTTTATCATTTGCTTTAATAATTTCATCTTTATTATTTACAAGTTCTATATCGTTAATATCATTAATTTCTTTTATAGCTTCTATATTATTATCACTAAAACCAACAGTAGATGTAATTTTTACATCGTAAACATTTAAATCATCATAATATTTATCAAATGTGTAAACCATATCTGGAGCTGTAGTTTTGATTCCAACAAAGAATCCCACACCAAGTAAAGAAATACACATTAGTGATATAAAAGTTTTATATGATGATTTTATAGCTCTTAAATTACTTAATAATAATTTATTTTTCATATTACCACTCAATTTCATCAATTGGTTTTGGTTTTTTATTAATAATAATATCTTCAACTTGTCCATTTTTAAATTTTATAACTTTATCAGCCATTGGAGCAATTGCACTATTATGGGTAATAATAATTACTGTCATTTTTTCTTTGCGACAAGTGTCTTCTAATAATTTTAATATTTGTTTACCAGTTTTATAATCAAGTGCGCCAGTAGGCTCATCACATAAAAGTAACTTTGGATTTTTAGCAATCGCTCTGGCAATAGCTACACGTTGTTGTTCTCCACCAGATAGTTGTGAAGGAAAGTTATTCATACGTTTTTCTAACCCTACTAATTTTAATATTTTTTTAGGATCTAAGTGATCTTTACAAAGTTGAACAGCTAACTCAACATTTTCAAGTGCAGTTAAATTTTGAATTAAATTATAAAATTGAAATACAAATCCAATATCATGTCTTCGATATGTAATTAATTCACATTTTTTTAATTTTGTTATTTCTTTACCATCTACTATTAACTTTCCAGTTGTAGCTTTATCAATCCCACCTAAAATATTTAAAGCAGTTGTTTTACCAGCTCCACTAGGACCTAAAATACATACTAATTCACCTTTTTCAATTTGAAAAGATGTTTTATTTAAAGCTTTAATTGTTGTCTCACCCATTGTATAAGTCTTTACAATGTCTTTAAATTCAATATATGCCATATCATTACCTCCTACTATTATTATAAATCAAGAAAAAATTAAGTCAATAAAAAAACTAAATAAATTAGTTTAAAATAGTTGTATCAATATTAAAATATGTTGCAAATATTAGCCATAAAATATACGGAATTAATAAGTATGCTGATAACTTATTTTTTTGGTAAAACAAATAAGTCATAAAAATAGTTAAAAATAAAAGTATTATTATCCAAATAATTGATAAAATTTGAAGATTAAAAACAAAATAAATTATTGGCCAAGTAAAATTAAAGAATAATTGAAGATAATAAATAATACTTTCTAATTTTGTATCTTTTTCTTTTTTTAATAAGTAATAACTAATTCCTATTAATAAATAAAGAATTGACCATGCAATAGGAAAAACTATTGGACTAGGGGAAAAGGGTGGTTTAATCATGTCATTATAGCTAATACTATCTTTTGTAATTAACCCAATAATAAATCCCATAAATATTGGAAAAAATAAATAAAATATATTCTTAATTTTTTCTTTCATAAGATCACCTATTTTATTATATGTAATTTTTTACCAATTATAATTGTGGTATAATTTTATTGGTGATTTACATGAAAGATTTTGATTTAGAAAATATTGTTGATTTTGATTTTTCTAAAAAAGAACATAAACTTAGAAAAAATAATATTTATTTAACTGATAATCAAGTAGAAATATTAAATAAATATAACATAGACTATAATAATTATAATGATATAAAAAGTCTTTTATTTGAAATTGAAAATATTTTAAATGAAGATTATGGTGCTGATTATGAAGATTTAAGTATAATTGCAGATGAGATTGCTGAGTTTGCTTATTATAATTTTACTAATAAATAATTATTATTAATTTATATTGGAAATATATGTAATTTTTAACTTGTTGTATATTTATGACTTGAAAGTTATTATTCATAATAATAAATTATAAGAAAATTTAGTTAATTTTAATATTTAATTATAATTAAATGCTATAATTGAGAGGAAAACGTCAGGGGGAAAAAGATGAATCAAATTAGTGAATATAATGAATCAATTTTTGAAAGTATAAAACATATTAATAAGTTTGGAAATGAATATTGGTGCGCAAGAGAATTAATGAAAGCATTAAAATATACAAGATGGGGGAATTTTGTAAGTGTAATTGAAAAAGCTAAATTAGCATGTGAATTAAGTGAAAATAATATTAATGATCATTTTGCTGACGTCAGCAAAACGATATTAATGCCGAAAGGTGCAACTAAAAACATTGACGATTATGAATTATCAAGATATGCTTGTTATTTAATTGTTCAGAATGCCGATCCTAGAAAAAAGGTTGTTGCGTATGGACAAACTTATTTTGCTGTTCAAACTAGAAAACAAGAAATAACTTAAGAATATTTTAATTCATTGAATGAAAATAAAAAAAGATTAATAACTAGTGGGCAAACAATTGCTAAAAATAAAACTTTATATAAAGCTGCAAAAGATTCAGGGGTTGAGAACTATGGGAAATTTACTAATTATGGATATCAAGGATTGTATGGTGGTGAAAATGCAAAGCAAATTGCTAAAAGAAAAGGTATAACTGATAAAGATGATATATTAGATTATATGGGGAGTGAAGAATTAGCTGATAATTTGTTTCGTATAGTTCAAACCGAGGCAAAATTAAAAAATGAAAAAATAAGTAATGAAAAAGCTGCCAATATGGCTCATCACGAAGTTGGAAAAGCAGTTAGAGAAACTATAAAAAAAATAGGTGGAACATTACCTGAAGATTTACCAACCCCTGATAAATCTATTTCTCAAATAGAATTAGAGGAATTATCTAAATTAGAAATTAAATAAAAGTATAGGTAACTATATATTTTTTATATATTAGGAAAGTTCTTTACAAAAAGCACCAAGAAGCTATTGACATACATATGTTCGTATATTAGTATTGATTTATGGTGGTGGTTTTATGAAAATATATAAAGCATATAAATTTAGATTATATCCAAATATAGATCAACAAGAACTAATAAATAAAGCTTTAGGGTGTGCTAGATTTGTTTATAATACAATGTTATACGAAAAAGAAACTTTATATAAAGAAAATAAAATTAAAAAAACTAAAAATGATTGTTTAAAAGAATTACCACTATTAAAACAAACATA
>CALVZI010000059.1 GCA_944372485.1 uncultured Bacilli bacterium | reverse complement strand
TGAAAGTTTAACATATGAAGTAGGAATAACAAAAATAGATAAAACAGGCCCATCAAAACCTATAATAACACTAAAAAAGAATAACACTGGTGGAGAGATTATAGCTAGTGGAGAATGGACAAATACGGATGTTGTTCAAATTCAAACTTCAAAAGATGAAGAAAGTGGAGAAGTAGTATATGAACGTAGTATTGATTTAAAAACATGGAAGCCTATGGAAATAAATGCAGTAGAAACAAAAGAACAAGAACAAAACTATTATGTACGTGCAAAAGATAAGGCTGGAAATGTTAGTGAAGCAAGTGATATGTATATAATTCGTATTGATAAAACGCCACCACTTTGTGGTCAAATTATCGTTACTGAAGGAACTTTAGGAGATAATGATTGGTATATTAGTAATATAAAATTATCTTATAAAAATGGTAGTGATTCAGCAAGTGGTCACGAAAATACCGTATTAAATATTAATGAAATTACTAATGATACAAAAGGAACTGAGGTAAAACTTACAACAACAGATAAAGCTGGAAATAAGTGTCAAGTTTCACAAACATATAAACTTGATAAGACAAATCCAAATTGTGGTAGTGTAAGAGTTACTTCAGGAGTTGGTGGAAATAATGGTTGGTATCGAAGTGATATTACATTAGAACCAGTTAACGGATCTGATGATATGAGTGGACACGCGTCAACAACAATTGATCGAAATACAATTCAAGGTGATACTGGCGGTACAGGTGTTAATATAACAACAAAAGATAAAGCAGGAAATAAATGTACTACGGCTCAAAGTTTTAGAATAGATAAAACGCCACCAACGATTAGTATACAAGTTCATAATATTACTCATGGTACAGTTTATACAAATATTGAACAAGCTTTTGATAATTTTGGAATATATTGTAATCGTTATGAAACACCTGGTTTTATAGGTGTAAGATATGTTGGAATAGATAACTTAAGTGGTATAGAAGCTGTTTATAAATATCACGCTTATGCTCCTGGAGCAGCTAGTGGTTGTGGAGTTAATTCATATGATGTTTTCACTCAAGCTGGTTTTGAGAGATTTGCAACAAATGTCTATACTCATTATTTACAATGTAATTCAGGAGGACAAGTTTATATAAAAGCAAAAGCCTGCGATAATGCTGGAAATTGCAGTAATGTAAGTTATAGTGAAGCTAGATGGAATATTACGTCAATGAAATCTTTAACCCGTAATAAATGTCGTGTTTGTAGTGATACTTATCATTGTTCTGCATAAAAAATAAATTAGAGAGTATTAAAAGTACTCTCTTTTATTGTGCTTTGGTGAGTTATAATAACTATGTTCAATTTATATAAATAATTGATTGTTTAAAATATTTTATCAGAATATTTTTAAAAGAAAATATTACTAATAAACCCTTTTATGTTTTTTAATATTTAAAGAAGTTATTAATAGTAATGATAAAAAAATTATTATTATTAAAAGTGTAAAACAAGATAAAATTAATATAATTATAAAAAGTCAATTTATAATATATGCATAAAAATTTGTTTGCTTAAACAATTTAAAATATCATAAATTAATTAAATTTAAAAAATGTATTTAATAATAAATTTAAAATTTTTTTCTAATTATTGTTATTTTTTTGTTATATATTTCTCAAAAATTTCATATTTTAAAATTGGTATTAGCTTGTTTATCTGTGCTGGATTTGTTATAATAATTATGGGACAATGTGAGGAGGAAAGATATGACAAAATATGTTTATTTGTTTAGTGAAGGAAACAAAGACATGCGTAATCTATTAGGTGGTAAAGGTGCTAACCTTGCTGAAATGACTAATATTGGATTACCTGTTCCACAAGGATTTACTGTTACTACAGAGGCTTGTACAAAGTATTATGAAGACGGTAAAGTTATAAGTGAGGAAGTTGAAAAACAAATTTTTGAACAACTTGCTGCACTAGAAAAAATTACTGGTAAAAAAGTAGGAGATACTAAAAATCCATTACTTGTTTCAGTTCGTAGTGGAGCTAGAACTAGTATGCCAGGAATGATGGATACAGTATTAAATTTAGGGCTTACTGATGAAGTGGCTAAAGGATTTGTTGAAGCTACTAATAATCCTAGATTTGTATATGATAGTTATCGTCGTTTTATTCAAATGTTTGCTGATGTTGTAATGGGGTTCCCAAAAAGTGATTTTGAACATCAATTTGATCGTATTAAAGAACAAAAAGGTGTAGAGTATGATACTGATCTTACTGCTGAAGATTTAATGGAAGTAGTAGATATTTATAAAAAAGAATATTTAAAACATGCGGGAGAGGAGTTCCCACAAGATCCAAAAGTTCAATTATTAGAAGCTGTAAAAGCTGTATTTAGAAGTTGGAATAATGATCGAGCAATTACTTATCGTAGATTAAATGATATTCCAGGAAGTTGGGGAACAGCCGTAAATGTTCAAGAAATGGTTTATGGTAACCGTGGTGAAACTTCAGGGACTGGTGTTGCATTTACACGTAATCCAGCTACTGGTGAGAAAAAATTATTTGGTGAATATTTAATGAATGCGCAAGGTGAAGATGTTGTTGCTGGTATTCGTACACCAAAATCAATTGATACATTAAAAGCAGTAATGCCAGATTGTTACAATGAATTCGTACGTATTTGTGGTATTCTAGAAGATCATTATCGTGATATGCAAGATATGGAATTTACAATTGAAGATGGTAAACTTTATATGTTACAAACACGTAATGGAAAAAGAACTGCTCATGCCGCACTTAGAATTGCTGTTGAGTTAGTTGAAGAAGGAATGTGTTCTAAAGAAGAAGCTTTACTTAAAGTAGAACCAAAACAATTAGATCAATTATTACATAAAAATTTTGATCAAGATGATTTAAAAGAAGCAGAAGTAATTGCTAAAGGGTTAGCTGCTTCACCTGGAGCTGCAACTGGTAAAATTTACTTTACTGCTGATGATGTTGTAAAAGCACATAAAGCAGGAGAAAAAGATATTTTACTTGTTCGTATGGAAACAAGTCCAGAAGATATTGAAGGAATGAATTTAGCTCACGGTATTTTAACTACTCGTGGAGGAATGACAAGTCATGCTGCTGTAGTTGCTCGTGGTATGGGTACTTGTTGTGTTTGTGGTTGTGGTGAATTAGTAATTGATGAAGCTACAAAAACAATAAAAACAAAAGATGGTAGAGAATTCCACGAAGGAGATTACATGAGTTTAGATGGTTCAACTGGTAATGTTTATGGTAAACAAATTAAAACTGTTGATCCAAAAATCAGTGGTAATTTTGAAACATTTATGTCTTGGGCTGATCAAACTCGTAAGTTACAAGTTCGTGCTAATGCTGATACACCAAAAGATGCTACAGTTGCTCGTAACTTTGGAGCTGAAGGAATTGGTTTATGCCGTACAGAACACATGTTCTTTGAAGAAGAAAGAATATTCAATTTTAGACGTATGATTACAGCTGAAACTCTAGAAATGCGCGAAGAAGCTTTAGAAAAAATCTTACCATATCAAAGAAGTGATTTTGAAGGATTATTTAAAGCTATGGATGGTTATAGTGTAACAATTCGTTTCTTAGATCCACCTCTACATGAGTTCTTACCTCACACTGATGATGAAATAAGACCACTTGCAGAAAGTTTAGGAATGACTTTTGAAGCATTAAAAGAAAGAGTAGAATCTTTAAAAGAATTTAACCCAATGATGGGACACCGTGGTTGTCGTTTAGCAGTTACTTATCCAGAAATTGCTCGTATGCAAACAAGAGCTGTTATTGAAGCTGCAATCAACGTAAATAAAGAAGGTTTAAATGTTGAACCAGAAATTATGATTCCATTAGTTGGTGATGTTAAAGAGTTACAATATGTAAAAGAACAAGTTGTAACAACTGCTGATAGTATTATTAGAGAAGCTGGTGTTGATTTAAAATATAAAGTTGGAACAATGATTGAAATTCCAAGAGCTGCACTAACTGCTGATAAGATTGCTAAAGAAGCTGAATTCTTCTCATTTGGAACAAATGATTTAACACAAATGACTTATGGATTTAGTCGTGACGATGCTTCTAAATTCTTAGAAGATTACTATAAGAAAAATATTTTTGAAGCTGATCCATTTGCTAAAGTTGACCAAGAAGGTGTTGGTGAACTTATGAAAATTGCGGTTGAAAAAGGACGTAGTACAAGAAGTGATATTAAACTTGGTATTTGTGGAGAACATGGTGGTGAACCATCAAGTGTTGAATTCTGTCATAAGTTAGGTTTAACATATGTATCTTGTAGTCCATTTAGAGTACCAATTGCAAGATTAGCAGCTGCACAAGCAGTAATTAATAATAAATAAAATTATTTAAGAAGTTTGTTGTAACAAACTTCTTTTATGTTATAAAGATGAAACATTTGTTAAAATTTTGTTAAATTTGGGAAAATATTAAAAATATGTGTTATATTAGAGTTCTAATGAAAGGATGGTGGTTTATGAATTTAAGTACATTAAGTAAAAAGCAATTAATTAAATTAAAATTTGATTTAATGTTAAAATATATAAGTTTTACAAACATAGATAAATCAAACTATAATGAAGTTAATTCGTTATATAATAAAATTAATGAAATATCACATGAATTAAATAAAAAGTTAACAATAAAATAATATGAATTGTAAAAAAAGTGAATAATTTGGTGAAATGAATAAATTATTTACTTTTTTTTTATTATTTGTGATATTATAATATTAGGTGATTATATGAAGATAATATGTATTGGTCATGCTTCTTATGATATTACATTTCCAATGGATAATTTTCCAATAGAAAATACTAAAAATCGAGTAAATAAAAGAATTGAGTGTGGTGGTGGACCTGCTTCTAATGCTGCGTATTTATTAGGTAAGTGGGGAGAGCAGGTATCTTTTTTAGGAGTCGTTGGAAATGATGAATATGGAGAAGTTATAAAGCAAGAATTTGAAGAAGTTGGTGTTAATACGAACTTTTTAGAAGTTAATAATAATGTAGTTACAACTAGTAGTATTATTATTACAAATAATCAAAATGGTTCTAGAACTGTTTTAACTTATCGACCTGATTCAATAAAAATGAAACCGGTAAAATTAAATTTTTACCCAGAAATAATATTAACTGATGGTCAGGAAATAGAAGAAACAACTAGACTTTTTAATAAGTATTCTAATGCGGTAAGAATAATAGATGCTAGTAGACCAACAAAAGAAATAATTGAACTTTCTAAACTATGTCATTTTATTATTTGTTCTTATGACTTTGCATTAACTATTACTGGTTTAAAAAGAAATAACACTAATGAACATTATCAACAATTAATGCATAAAATGAAAGAACAATTTCAAGGTAGAGTAATTATTACTTTAGAAGAAAATGGTTGTTTGTATGAAAGTGATGGTGGTTTAAAAAGAATGCCATCAATTAAGACGAAAGCAGTTGATACAACAGCAGCTGGTGATATTTTTCATGGGGCATTTACATATGGACTAGCTAAAGGTTATAACTTAGAACAAACATTAAAAATTGCAACAATAGCTGGTGCATTATCAGTTACAAAAGTTGGTGGTAGATATTCAGTACCAGAATTAGAAGAAGTATTAAATTATGGAAAGTCTAGATAATATAATTTTTGTTGATAGATATCCTAAAATAGATTTACATGGTTATGATCGTGAGAGTGCTAGAGTAGCTACTTTACAATTTATAAAAGAGAATAAAAAATTAAAAAATGAAGTATTTGTAATTGTTCATGGAATTGGAATGGGAATTGTTAAAAACGCTGTACATGAAACTTTAAGAAGAAACAAAATAGTAAAAGAATTTAAAACTTATTATTATAATGATGGATGTACAGTAGTTTTAATTGATTTAAATTAAAAAATATGCAATTTTTATTGCTAAAAAAAATATTTTATGATAAAATATTTTTGTGTATACCGACTAATTAGATAGCAAGAGGGGATTTTATGAAAGGATCTTATGTTTTTGATTATATTAATGAAAATGAATTTCATAAGTTAGAACGTTCATTAAAAAAATATAATATGTTAGCTTATAAAAAATTATATTTTAATTATTATCCACGTTTAAAAAATGGGGAATTATTAGGAGAAGTTACTTCTACTAATAAAGAAAAGGGAACAACAACTTATGAATTAAAATTACCAACAGATGTAATGTTTTCAAAAGTTCATGGTGATATAAAATTACGTTATCATGTATACACAAAAGATAGTATTATAATGTTAGATACTTTAATCCCAGAAGATATTTTATCAGAAGGTCATCAATCAGAACTTGTTACATACAAAGGTGTAATGGTTTCTAAGAAAAATGCTGATAAAGATATCTTTAAAATAAATTTATTAAATATGATTCAAAAATAGGCCGAAGCCTATTTTTTAAATTCACCAAAAATACTAATATCTACATTTCCATTAATACCATTAACTTTTCCACTTGAAGTATATTGCCATCCTTCATAAAAACCATCCCATGTACATTCATTATTGTATTGAGCAATCCAAGTAATTTCACGTTTTAAATTTTCAGTATATAATTTTTCATTAGCTAAAGCTTTATATGTATAAACATTAACTTTATAATTAGTTTCTCTAACTTTATTTAAAAAAGTAGGAATAATAACTGAATAATCTAAATTAGTTAAATAGTTTGTAATATTGTTACTTTCAATATCATAATAAATTCCTAAACTTGGTTCTATATTATATTTATTAATAGAATTTATAACAAAATTTGCTTCTGACAATGCTTCAGCTTCGTTAACTGCATAACTGTATAAATAAATTCCATATGGTATATTTAAACTTTTAACAGCATTTAAATTATCTATAAATTTACTATCTAATGAATAACTACCAAATCCAAGTCTTAATATAGCTCCGTCAACATCACTATTTTTGACTAAGTTCCAATCAATATTACCTTGAAATTTTGATACATCAATTATTTTTTTAGCATTAGTTGCTAAAATACTACCATCATCTTTATAAAATGTTTTTCCAATTATTTTATCATTTTCAGTATCTTGAACTTCATTTTTATTTTCTGTTTTATCTATATCATTTTTAATACTTTCTTCTTTTTCTAAAATACCCTTATCATTAAAATAATATTTTTTATCATCAATAATTATTTCTTTTGTAATCATTTTACCTGCTTCATCAAAGTAATATGTATTATTATCTATTGTCTGAAATCCTGTTTGCATAATTCCATCATCATTAAAGTAGTATGTATCGTTCTCGATTTTATTTAAACCAATTAAATATTCTTGTTCATTACTAATATAATATTTATTATCACTTATTTCAATAAAACCAATTTTATTTTTCCCATCATTATCAAAATAATAAATTTTATCTTCTAACTTTAATAATCCAATAAACATTACACCATCATCGCTAAAATAATATAAATCATTATCAATAGTAATAAGTCCAGTCTCTAAAATACCAAACTCACTAAAATAATAGTTTTTTTCATCTATATTATTTAATCCAGTAAGTAGAGTAGTATCATTCAAATAATATTTATTATTTTCAAAAGTTATCCAACCTTTTTCTCTAATTCCAGTATTATTAAAGTAGTAAGTTTTGTCATTATCTTTTATAAAACCAGTCTGCATTATTCCGGATTCATCAAAATAATATTCATTATCCTTAATTGTTTGTAATTTTGTTAATAAACCATTATTTTCATCAACATAATAAACTTTATTAGCAACATTAATAAATCCAAATAACTCCCCATTTTCACTAAAATATCTTATTTTGTTATTAATATTAACAAAACCAATTTGCATAACACCTGTTTCATCAAAATAATAGTTTTTATTATCTATTTCTATTAATCCACTTTGTAAAACTCCTTCATTATTAAAATAATAAGTTTTATCATTAATTATTTTAAAACCAGTTGCAAGTCCATCTTGTTCTGATAAGTAATATATTTTATTTTTATATTTAATAAAACCCGTTTGTGATATACCTAATTCATCAAAAAAATAATATGAATCATTTAATTTATAAAAACCATTTTTCATTGCAATGCTAGTAACATTATTTTCTTTTTTTACAACATCCTTTTTTATTTCAAATAATTTTTTTATTTCGTTTTCTTCCGTTACTTTTTCTTCAATGTTTTTTTCTTTAATTTCACTATTACTTTTTTGAGTAGAAGAATTAGATGTAATTACACTATGATTTAATTTAAATATACCACTACAAATTAAACAAATAATAGAAATTACTAATAAGAAATTTAATTTTTTCAATTTTGCCTCCTTTCAATCGCATTATATAAAGTATAAAATAGATTGTAAAGGATATTAACAAAAGTTATCTAAAATAATTTTTAAATAAAAAAATTGTACTACTTAAAGTACAATTATTTATTTAATCTTTTATATTTTGTTAATATATATTTTTTGGCTTCTTCTTGATTTTCTATTGTTGCTTTATAAAAGAAGTCTTTTTGTATATCATAATAAGCCTTAGTTTTAAAGAATGTAGATGGATTAATTATAATATTATTTTTTTCAAAATTTGGACATTGTGCAATAGGAATATTTTTAGAAAATTGATGTTCTAAATTCAAATAAGTTCTATAATCAGCATTTTGGGAATTGTATTCAACTCTAGTGTCATTACTACCATGTACAATATCTATTTCATTAGAATACATATATGTTCCTAAATATATGTATATGTTGTTAGTTTCATTTTCTTTTATTTCATATAAATATTTTGGATATATTTTAGAAATTATGTCTTTATCATTAGCGTTTTTCCAAGCTATATAAAATCTTTCTTCGATTTGTGTTTTATCCTTTTCTAAATTTTTTTTAGACCCAATTATTTTACAAAAATTTTTTTGTAGTAAAGAGATTGAATTAAAATCATTATCTATTTCTTGTATTTTTGCAACAGTTGCGAGAAATAAATTATTAAAATACAATTGTTTTTCATCACCAGTTATTATATAGTCCGGATCATATTGTGTTGGCAAGTTAGTTGTACCACAAGATTTATACCAAATACTTGCCTCAAAGATATTTGTATATATAACTGTATCTTTACGATAGTAACTAGCTAGTCTTATGTCTGGAATGTTTTTATTTGTTATTTTTGATAATGCTCTATTGATATCATTGTGTTGATTTTGAGCAGTATCTTGATTATAGCAATCTATTCCAATAATTTCTTGTGGAATATAGTTATTAACATTTTCAATAATATATTTATTTAATTCTAAATATAATTTTCTCCAATCACGTTCTGTATAATTTATAAAAATTTCAGCAAATCTTCTCTCATTTTGACTACATGTCTTCTTGATTAAAATTTCTCTTACTTTTTGTATAATTGTTTTTGTCCACCAATATGAAGTTGCTTCAACTGCTGATAATTCTATATTTTTACTCATATATAAAACCTTCTTTGTACGATTATTGTATCATTATTTTTTATAATTTTAAATAAAAATATATATAATTTAATTAATTTGTTGTACGATGATAAATCTTTTAGTAAAATTTATTTAGGAATACTTTAACAGTTGAGTGCTTACCTCTGAAATAAGATTATGAAAATGTGTAAAAAAATAATAATTATGATATAATATTTTAGAATTATTTATTATGAAAAGAAATTGTGGTGATCAAAATGAATGGCAATTATAAAAATAAAACAGATTATACTCATGAACTAATAATGCTTTTAAGAAACGAAGCAAAATCCGATATAGACAATTTGTTAAAATATATACTATATATGAAGGAAAATAAGAATCTTAATAGAGTAGAATATTTAGGATTAACGGTTGATGAAATTAGATGTTTAAATAAATTTTTAAATGAGTCTGATAAAAGGAAATTAAAGCATACATATATTTATTTATATTGTAGTAAACCTACTCAAATATTATTTGATGAATATAAAGATTTATTATCATCATTTAATATATATAGTGTAGTTGTAAACGGTTTAACCAATACTTATACTACTGATCAAGATGAATTTGCTAAAATAATTGATTCTAAAATGTGGTATGAATATTTAAAAAATTTAAATAGTTTGACAAAAAAAATAAGTCAGTATACATCAGAAAACGATCCGGATAAAGAAAAGAAAATTTTTTGTATATTATGTAGTAGAATTATAGAGAGCATTACTTATGACTTAAATCCCAATTCAAGTTATGAATTTAATAAAAATAGAAAATATCACTCTGAAAATGCACCAGACGAAATTGTTGGTTTAGTAGGAAGAACTTGTGTATGCAGAGGGTATGCAGGAATAGTAAGAGATTCATGTGCTATTTTTAATATTGAATCTTTAGTTATTAAAGGTAATAATGATGAGGCTGCGCATGCATGGAATCAAGAAAAATTAGATGGAAAATGGTATAATGTTGACTTAACGTGGGATAGAAAAGCAATTTTAGAAAATAATGATTTTTACTGGATGTTAAAGGGTACTAATGAATTTAATAAATATGGTTTTAATATTAATGGCAAATTTGTGGGACATGCAAGTTATAGTCTTAATAGATCAAGTATTGAGAAATTTTGTTCAGAAAGTATTTCAAATGATTTTATTAAAAAGTATTTGTACTTTGAGAAAAATAAAAAAGAAAGTTGGTTAAAATTAATTTCAAAAAAAATCAATAATTTTAATATGAGAGGTATTAGAAAATGAATGAATTTGATTACTCACAATTATATGGTGTTTTATTAATGTTAGGTAAAAGTTATATTTCAAAATTACCTATTGAAATTATTTATAATATTAAAATAAAAATGAATTCTAGTTATATTCCAGAATATTCTATTAATGAAATTAATTATGAAAAAGATTTATCTCAAGAAACACTTAATTATCTTAATTATTTATATTTAAAATATTGGAAAAATTTTTAAAGTAAAAGTATATATTTAGTTGATAGGGGTTGAGTAATTAGCTAGTATTAAAATAATTTAAAATTTAATATAATTAAAGTTTTAGAATTGTAAAAAAGATAGGATGTGTTTTAATTTATGGATGCATTTGAAGTAATATTTGATATATTAAATGAATTTATTATTGATAAGGCATTTAATAAAAAAATGAGATTTAAAAAAAGATTACCTTATATTTTAATATATTATATAACAATTTTATTATCGCTGTTTGTTACTATTTTTTTGAGTATTTCTTATATTAAACAAAAAAATATAATTGGATATCTTTTAATTTTTATTAGTATCATTTTTTTCTTGTTGTTATTTTTACCATTATTTGATTATAAGAATAAATAATTTTCTAATTTTGATATTTTGATTTTGTGATAAGTTTTAATATAAAATTCATTAGAATATTAAAAGTAATAAATGTTATACCATAGTTATCTAAAAAATTGTACAATTTAAAGTACAATTTTTTATTTAATCTTTTATTAAAATTCTTATTTCTTTATATTTTTTATTGGTGTAATTTAGTTAAATTTGTTGTAGCATAATAAATCTTTTGTATAATTTATTTAGGAATACTTTAACAGTTGAGTGCTTACCTCCGAAAGGAGGTGGTGAAAATGACTAAAAAAGATTTTTTAATTCTTTCTTTAATCATTATCATCATTCTACTTATTCTTTTATTATTTAAATGATAATGAATTGTAAAAAGAAAAAGCACTCAATCTAACAAGATTAAGTGCTAACCAATTGGTAGGTACTCAACTTTGTCCTGTTAAGTATTCCCGTTTTTATTATATGTAAATTTTTTTAACATATATATAACTCAAATGTTTGAGTAACAAACAATCTGGTGCGGGTGAAGGGACTCGAACCCCCATGCCGTGAAGCGCTAGATCCTAAGTCTAGTGCGTCTACCAATTTCGCCACACCCGCAAATAAAATGGTGGACCTTGATGGACTCGAACCATCGACCGCCCGGTTATGAGCCGGATGCTCTAACCAACTGAGCTAAAGGTCCATGTGCATATTAATAATAACACAAACTTAAGTTTTATGCAATAAAAATTATTAAAAAAAAACAATTTTTTATATATTTATCATATGATAAGATAGGTGATTATATGAATAATTTAATTGGAAATACACCATTAATTGAAATTTTTTATAAATTTAGAGGAAAAGAAAATAATTTTTATGCAAAGTTAGAATATTATAATTTTACTGGTAGTATTAAAGATAGGGTGGTTTATAATATTCTTAATGATGCAATAAAGAATGAAACTTTAAAAGATAATCAAATTTTAGTAGAAGCAACTAGTGGTAATACTGGTATTTCACTTGCTGCCTTAGGGGCTTTATTAAAACATAAAATATATATATTTATGCCAGATTGGATAAGTAAAGAAAGAATTAAAATAATGGAAAATTTTGGAGCTGTTGTTACTCTTGTTTCAAAAGAAGAAGGTGGTTTTAAAGAATGTATAAAACGAGCTTATAATTTTTCTAAAGAAAATGATGGGTTCTTATTAAATCAATTTTCTAATCTAAAAAATACACAAGCTCATTATCAAAATACAGCAGTAGAAATTGATAATAAGCTAGGTAAAGTAGATGGATTTATTTCTGGTATTGGTACTGGTGGAACTTTAATGGGAATAGGAACTTATTTTAAAGATAAATATAATTCTAAAATAATTGCTTTAGAACCAGTTAATATGTCGTTATTAAGGTTAAAAACTAATGGTAGTCATATAATAGAAGGAATAGGGGATGAATTCATTCCTGATTTAGTAAACCGTGAAGTAATTGATGAAATAATTACACTTAGTGATGAAGAAGTTTTTAAAATGACTTCTAAGTTGGCTAAAGAATTAGGACTTGGAGTAGGTTTTTCAAGTGGTGCAAATGCTTTAGCTACTATTATTGCAAATAAAAATGATGGAAAATATGTAACTGTTTTTGTAGATGATAATAAAAAGTATTTGAGTAATAATTTTAAGACTAATGCAAAAACAATTGTTGATGAAATTACGTTTACTAATTTTAGAGTTGTTGAATAATAAAAGTATGATATAATTAATGTGAGGTGTATTATGAAATTATATAACACGTTAGGAAGAAAAATAGAAGAATTTATACCATACAACAAAGATTGTGTAACTATGTATACTTGTGGACCAACAGTATATCACTATGCACATATTGGTAATTTAAGAACTTATATATTTGAAGATATATTAGAAAAAACATTAAAATATTTAGGATACAATGTTAAAAGAGCTATGAATATTACTGATGTTGGACATATGACTAGTGATGGCGATACTGGTGAAGATAAAATGTTAAAAGGGGCAATTCGTGAACACAAAACAGTTTATGAGATTGCTGAATATTATACAAATGCTTTTAAGAGTGATACTGAAAAGTTAAATATTAAGTGGCCAGAAATTGTTTCTAAAGCAACTGACCATATTTCAGATTATATTCACATTATTAGTGTATTATTAGAAAAGGATATTGCTTATCCTGCAGGTGGAAATATTTATTTTGATGTTTCTAAAGTAAAAAATTATTATGAATTATCTGGTAAAAATGCTGAAGATTTAATTGTTGGTGCTCGTGATGATGTAACTGAAGATGTAAATAAACGAAATCCAGCAGATTTTGGATTATGGTTTACAAGTTCTAAGTTTGATGATCAAGCAATGAAGTGGGATTCCCCATGGGGAGTTGGTTATCCAGGATGGCATATAGAATGTTCTGGTATTTCTATTGCCTATTTAGGGGAATATTTAGATATTCACTGTGGTGGTGTTGATAATGTTTTTCCACATCACACTAATGAGATTGCTCAATCAGAAAGTTATTTAGGACATCATTGGTGTAATTATTGGTGCCATGGTGAACATTTAAATGATAGTACTGGAAAGATGAGTAAATCAAAAGGAGAATTTTTAACTGTTTTACTTTTAGAAGAAAAAGGTTATAATCCATTAAGTTATCGTTATTTTTGTTTAAAAAGTCATTACCGTAATCAATTAGTATTTAGTTATGAAACACTTACACAAACAGAAAATGAATATAATAAGTTGTTAAATAAAATTAAATCATTAAAAGAAGATGGAACTTTAGAACAAGAAAAGATAACTTTATATCAAGATAAGTTTAAGAAAGCTTTAGAAAATGATTTAAATACATCTAGTGCATTAACTGTACTTTATGATGTTTTAAAAGATGAAATGAATGATACAACTAAATTATATTTAGTTAAAGACTTTGATCAAGTATTATCTTTAAGCTTATTAGATAACAAAGAAAAAGAAATTGATGAAAACTTAAAAGCTTGGATTTTAGAACAAATTGAAAAACGTAATGAAGCTAAAAAGAATAAAGATTATGAAACTGCGGATAATATAAGAGAAGAGTTAAAAAATAAAGGTATTCAAATTAAAGATACACGTGAAGGAACAATATTCGAAATAATATAGAGGTGAATAAATGGTATTTTTTGGATTAGATAATTTACTTACAATCAGTTTAATGTTTTTAGCTATTGTTGTAGTTATTTATGCACAAACAAAAATTAATAGTGCTTATAATAAGTTTAGAAAAATAAAAAGTAAAGGAAATTTAAGTGGGCAGGAAGTTGCTCGTAAAATATTAGATAGTAATGGTTTAAAAGATATTTATATTGTAGAAACAAGAGGAGAGTTAACTGAGCATTATGATCCAAGTAGAAAAGTAGTAAGACTTTCACATGAAGTTTTTCATGGAACAAGTATTGCTTCAATTAGTGTAGCAGCTCATGAATGTGGTCATGCAATTCAAGATAAAGTAGGTTACACAATGATGCGCGTAAGAAGTGCTCTAGTTCCATTTGTAAACTTAGTAAGTTATTTAGGTTACTTTGGAATTATAATTGCTATATTTGCTGGTATTACTGGCTATTTAAAAATAAGTATTTTAGTATTATGTGCAACATTATTATTTCAACTTGTTACATTACCAGTAGAATTTGATGCTTCAAAAAGAGCTTTAGAAGAGTTAAAAAAATTATCTTTAGTTGAAAAGAATGAAAGAGAACAAGCACAAGAAATGTTAAAAGCAGCTGCTTTAACTTATGTTGCTGGTTTAATTTCTACGATATTAAATATTTTACGTTTACTAATTATGGTAAATAATAGTGATGATTAAAAAATTACAAGTGTTTAGCTTGTAATTTTTTTGTTATTGTGCAATAGGCATTTTTATAAATGGAGCAGACTTATATTTTAAAACTTTAATATCTTCATTACCGGTTGCATTTACCTTTAAGTATTCTTTATCGTTATTTATATGATTATCAAATTTAAAGAAGTCATCTTTATCAGCAAGTTCTAAAATTTCTTTTTCTTTAGTAAGCATTAATTCAAGAATAGTAAAATCTTCTTTTAATTCTTTATCTATTTTATCAGTTAAATTTTTTTCTTTAATTATATTAATTTTCTTTTTTAATTCGTTATATAAATTTATAATTTCTTCATCATAATGTTTCTTTATATAATCTTCCCATTTTAACATTTTTTTGTATCTTTCTAATTGTTTTTTAACACCATCAACTTGATTAACATACACATGGGCATCCATAATACTCCAATTTAAATTACCAACTTCTAAGTTTGCGACTTTAGCAAACATTGATAATAGTATTGCATACTGAGTTACATTAAATGGTAACCCTAATGGAGTATCACAACTTCTTTGATGAACAAAAGCGTGTAATTTATTATCTTTAACCGCAAATTCAATACTCCATACGCAAGATGGTAAAACCGCTGTTTTAATATATTCATCTTGCCATAAACTTATTAACATTCTACGATCAGTTGGATTATTTTTTAGTGTATTTAGTACATATTGTGGTCTTTTAAATTTATTATTTATCCAACCATAAGCTGTACCAATTGTATAAGCATATTCTTTTCCAAAAAATTTGGCACTTTTAATTGTTTTACCTGGTATTTTAGATTTGACTTTTAATCCTGGAATAATATTTCCATCTAAATCAAAAACTTCTACTTCTTTATCTGAATTGTATTCGCTATTTACTTCATAAATACGATATATACCATCTTCATCAATCATCCATTCATTCCAAATCTTATTATTTCTTTCATGTAACCATCTTACATCATTTGATTGTGCTTGATAAATCCAAAGCATCTCTGATAGTGCATTATAAATGGCTACTTTCTTTGATTCTAATATTGGAAAATTTTCACCTACATTAAGTTTGAAATAAGCACCTTCAATACTTATAGTATCGATTCCTGTACGATTTTCACAAGTAACACCTTCGTCTAATATTTTTTGTAGTAATTCACAGTATACCTTATCCCACTGTCTTACTACAGCATTTTCTCTATTAATCTTCTTCACAAAACCACCTCTAATCTAATTATAAATATTTTATATTTAATATTCAATATATTATACATTCATTTACACATTTTTATAGTATAATAATGATGGTGATTTTATGCATGGTTATATATTAATTAATAAAGAAAAAGACATGACAAGTAGAGATGTTGTTAATATTGCAAGTAAAGTTTTTAAAACTAAAAAAGTAGGACATACTGGAACACTTGATCCACTTGCAACTGGTGTTTTAGTAATATGTGTTGGACAAGCAACAAAATTAGTGGAAGTGGTAACTAGTAATTCTAAAGAATATATTGCAACTATTTGTCTAGGCATTGATACAGATACATTAGATATTACGGGTAAAGTTTTAAAAGAAGAAATTTGTATGGTTTCTAAAGATGAGATTGTAAAAGTTTTAAATAACTTTAAGAAAACATATTATCAAGAAGTCCCTGCTTATTCAGCTGTTAAAGTAAATGGGAAGAAGTGTTATGAATATGCAAGAGCTGGTATTGAAGTTGAACTTCCTAAAAAAGAGGTAACTATCTATAATATTGATTTAATAGGTGAACCCACTTATAAAGATAATAAAACTTATTTTAAAATTAAAACCAAAGTTAGTAAAGGTACATATATTAGAAGTCTAATTCGCGATATTGCATTAGAACTTAATACAGTTGGTACTATGGTTGATTTAGTAAGAACTAAACAAGGAAAGTTTAATTTAGAAAATTGTAATACTATTGATGATTTAAAAAGTGGGAAAGTTGAACTTAAGCCTATGATTGACTTGGTGAATGATATAGAAATAAAAAGTGTTGATGATAATGTTAAAAAAGATATTTTAAATGGAAAATTATTAGAAAATACAAATGATTGTGAAGAGATAGCTTTTGTTGATAAAAATAATAATTTAATTAGTATTTATAAAAAATATGAGAAAGATAATAAATTTATAAAACCATGGAAAACTTTTGTCTATTAATTTATTTTTATATATCTAAAATAATAAATTTGTATAAAATTAGTGACTAATATTTAATATTAGTCATTTGTTTTATATTTTTTTATTTGTTATTCTCTTTTTGAGAACTCTTATAATAAAATTAAATAGTTAAATTCTACAAGATTTGATACAATTTAATTGGGAAGGTGAAGTTATGAGAGTTGAAGAAAAAATTCAAAGACTAAAATCAGAAACATTAATTTGT
>CALVZI010000058.1 GCA_944372485.1 uncultured Bacilli bacterium | reverse complement strand
ATTTAAAAAAAGATTTAGAAGTTTTTAAAAAAGCTAGAGTTTCAAAAGTGTTAAATCGACATTTAGAAACAGAAGTTCCTGATAATATATATGATGAATTAGAAAATTTAATAAAATAAAATTTTAGAAAGAGGTGATATTTATGATGAGTGTAGAAGAATATGCACTAGATGTAAATAAAACGATTGAGGAGATTCTAAAATATTGTGAACAACTAGGAATTAAAGTTAGTAGTAAAGATGACATGTTAGATGATGAAGCGATTACTGAATTAGATAGTGAGATTGCAAACAATATTTCAGAAGAAGAATTGGAAGATGAATTAGAGGATCGTGTTGAAGAAATTATTTTAGAAGAGAATATTAATGTTGATAATACTATAAAAAAACAAAAGTTAAATAAAAAGAAAGATATCAATATTAACAAAAAGAAAGAATTTGCTAATAAGAAAAAGCAAATGTATAAAAATAAAGAAAAATTAATTTCTAATACACCAAATAAAAACGATAATGTTGTTCTATATAAAGAAGGTATGACTATTGGTGAACTTGCAAAAGCAATTGGTATTATGCCTTCAGAACTTATTAAAAAATTATTTGTTCAAGGAATAATGGTTACTATTAATAATAGTATTAGTTATGAAAATGCAGAAATTTTAGTTTTAGATTACAATAAAGAATTAAAACGAGAAGAAACAGCTGATGTAACTAATTTTGAAGAATATGAAATTATTGATGATCCAAAAGATTTAGTTGAAAGAGCTCCGGTTGTAACTATTATGGGACATGTTGATCATGGGAAAACAACACTTTTAGATACAATTCGTAAAGCTAATGTTGTTGCTGGAGAAGCTGGTGGTATTACACAACACATTAATGCTTATCAAGTAATTCATAATGGTAAAAAAATTACTTTTATTGATACTCCTGGACATGCTGCATTTACAGAAATGCGTGCACGTGGTGCTCAAATAACTGATATAGTAATAATTATTATTGCTGCTGATGATGGTGTTATGCCACAAACAAGAGAAGCAATTGATCATGCTAAAGCTGCTGGTGTACCAATTATTGTTGCTATTAATAAAATGGATAAACCTGGAGCCAATCCAGATCGTATTATGACTGAATTAGTTGAATATGATTTAACACCAGAAGAATGGGGTGGAGATACTCTATACAATAAAATTATTGCGCAAACTGGTGAAGGTGTAAATGATTTATTAGATAACATTTTACTTATTGCCGAAATGCAAGAATATAAGGCTAATCCTAGTCGTTATGCTTTAGGTACTGTAGTTGAATCTAGTCTAGATAAACATTTAGGACCAGTAGTAACACTTTTAATTCAAAATGGAACTCTTCGTTTAGGAGATCCAGTTGTTGTAGGTACTACATATGGTAAGATTCGTACAATGAAAAATGATCGTGGTGAAGATATTACAACTGCCGAACCATCATATCCAGTATCTATTACTGGTTTAAATGAAACACCAATTGCTGGTGATAAATTTATGGCTTTCGAATCAGAAAAACAAGCACGTAATATTGCTGAACAACGTAAAGTTCAACAAAAACAAAAAGAAAATAGTTCTCATGGAGCAGTTACTTTAGATGATTTATTCTCTAAAATTCAATCAGGAATTAAAGAAATTAATGTATTAATTAAAACTGATGTAAATGGTAGTGCAGAAGCAGTTAAAAATTCATTAGAAAAATTAGCTGTTGAAGATGTTCGTATTAAAGTAATTCGTTCAAGTGTTGGAGCTATTACAGAAAGTGATATTATTCTTGCTAAAGCTAGTGATGCTATTATTATCGGATTTAATGTAAGACCATCTAATAGTATTAAAGATTATGCTAAAGAACAAGGTGTTGACATTAGACTTTACAATATTATTTATAAAGTTGTTGAAGAAATGGAATCAGCTATGAAAGGTTTATTAGATCCAGTTTATGAAGAAAAAATATTAGGTACTGCTGATATTAAACAAATCTTTAAATTTTCAAAAGTTGGACTTATTGCAGGTTCTTATGTAACTGATGGTGTAATAAAAAGAGATGCTAAAGCACGTTTAATTCGTGATGGTATTGTTATTTATGATGGTAATATTGGTTCACTTCAAAGAGAAAAAGATAGTGTTAAAGAGGTTAAAAAAGGTTTTGAATGTGGAATTACAATTGAAAACTTTAATGATATAAAAGTTGGAGATGTAATTGAAGCATATGAAATGGTTGAAATTGCTAGATAGTTAGGAGTTATTTATGGAAATATTTCCAAGAGGTTTTATATTAGGGCATAACTATGGAAATGTCACCAAAAATTTTAAAATTAAATTTAAAAATGAAAATGAAGATATATCTCAAGCTACAATAAGATTAGGAAATGGAGTTTTAAAATTAGCAAATAATTTAAAACATGCTGATAATTTAAGTTTTATAGTAAAAAAATTATATTCAAAAAAAGCATTGGAATTTGCTATGTATGATATGAATTATAAAATGCATTTTCTAACAAAGGATAAAAGAATGTGTCGCCTTGATTTGGAGTATGCTTCATTCTTAGGTTCAATTGGTGAAGTTGTAGGATTATATGTTGATACACGTAAAGTTAATAGTTTATTACTTTTTATGCCTAAAAGTTTAGAATTTTCAGATAAACAAATAGAAAATTTAGATTTTTTTAAAGAAATGATTGAAGAAATAGATATGGTAGAAACGATGTTATGTTGTGAAAATTATAAAGACAATATACAACTTTCTAAAGAACAAACTATATTATTGTTTGAAAATATTCTTAATTCTAATAGAAAAGAAAATAATGAAAATAAGAAAAGAAATTAAGATATGTAGAGGTGATTTATGAGCGTTAAAATTGAAAGAATTGCTGATAATATTCAAAAAGAACTAAGTTATATTTTACAGTTAGAAGTAAGAGATTCAGATATTCGATTTGTAACAATTACTGATGTTCATGTAACTAACGATTTAAGTTTTGCTAAAGTTTATGTTACAGTGTTACGTGAGGATAAAAAAGAAGAAACTTTGAAAGCTTTAAAAGATGCTAGTGGTTTCTTAAGAAAAGAACTTGCTAACCGAATTAATATAAGACATATACCAGAATTACAATTTGTATATGATGAATCAATTGATTATGGAAAACATATAGAAGATATTATTGAAAAAATTCATGAAGATAAACAATAATATCTTTTTTAATTTGACAAAATGAAAATCTTATTATAAAATAGACAAACCAAAAAAAGGGGGGGACTTTTATGGAATATAAAAATTTAGGAAAAGAGTTTGAAGAACTGTTAAATAATTTATTACAAATTAATACTTTAGAAGCAAAATTACTTCAAAATTGTGATGAATTAATGAGAAAAGTTAATAAACTAAGAATTGATTCTAATGAAAATATTGGTAAAGAAGAATCCGAAAATATTTTAATGAATTTTAATCCTGATAATTTAAACGAATTTGAAGTAATTATAAATAAATTACAAATATTATATAAAAAAATGTTAAATTATTTAGATAATAAATATATACTTAAATTAGATGGTAAAACACAAGATTCTTTTGATAAAATTTTATTTATAAATAATGCTTATAAAAAGAGATTAACAAGTCTTGAATATGGTAATATAACAAAAAAATTGTCATTGTTTAATGCTGAAGATACTTTATTGGATTTTATTGATAATATTACGTATATAACAGAACATTTTTATCCATTTGTTGAAGCTTCTTTGGATATATATAAGAGTGTTATAGAAGAAAATATTTATTATAAAAATATTAATTTTGAAAAAATTAATTATATTAAAAGAAGTATAAATTCTAATGAAATTATTTATATATCTGGGAATGATATTGAAACTGCATTTAATATATCATTATTAGATGATGAACAAAATTTACTAATTAAAAATTTTTTATTAGAAAATCACGAATTGTATAAAAAATTTCAAAAAGAAAAAATAAATACTTTAGAAAAAATTAATATTGAAAATTATATTGAAGCAGACCAAACAGAAACAATTAATCAACAAAATATAATTAGTTATAAAAATCAAAAAATGTATGCGTGTGTTAAAAAACTAATTAGTGTTATGGAATTAAATGATGTTAATATAATTAATGAAATCATAAAGCATATGACAGATAATGATATTGAACAGTTATTAAGCTACATAAAAATAGAATTAAACGAATATTGTGATTTAAAAGAATTAGAAAATAGTAAACAAGAATTGCAAGAAATTAAATCAAAAATAAATGTATTACAAAAGTTATATAATTATATTTCTAATTTCTTAATTAATAAAAAATTAGAAATAAATAAAGAAGATTGCAAGATTATATTTGCATCAGATAAACAAGGAGTTCCTTTTATTATAAAAGATTTAATTGATGAAATAGATGATAAAAATAAGATAACATCTTTAAATAAATGTTTTGAAATTTTAAGTATTGATACTTTAAATCCTACTAAACGTAAAAAAATTGCTAATAATAATCAACTTGAAGCATATGAAATAAAAGATTATCAAAGTCGTTTAATTTATCAATATTTGCCAGATAATTATATATTAATAACACAGTTTTTAATAAAAAAAGATAATAATGATGTTTATACAAGAAAAAAAATTAGTGATAGATTAAAACAAGCAGAAAACGAATATAATAGTATTACAGCATATTTAAAAGATGGTCAAAAATTAGACTTAAGATTTCTTGAATATCAAAAAAATTTATTAGATAATATATTAGATATTGAAGATAAAAATAGTTTACAATTATTAAAAAAAATAGTATAATATAACTATATTTAGCGATGAAAAATAAAATTAGATTATTTATTGGCAATTAGAAAATTAGTGGTTGATGAAAACTAATCAAAGTAAATAATTGAAATACATATTTGGAGTTAAATCGTTTATTCGCGTTAAGAATTAAGTGCATAAGTTATTATGAAATAAGGTGGTACCGTCCTATTTGGACCCTTATATACATAATAACTTTTTATTTTGGAGGATTTATGAAGAGAATTATTTTTGATGTTGATTATACTTTATTAAACCCTAATTATGAAAATGAATTAGAATTTTTTAAAAATTATGAAATGACTGAACACTTTATGAATAATATTGGTAAAGTGTTAGGTGAATTTGAAAATAATCATTTAAAATATAATAAATCAGAATTATTAAGTTATTTAAATCAGTTTAGTTCTTTACATTTAGATGAGACTTTTTTATATAATTGGTTTAATTTTAATATTAGATTACAAGAACAGGATGTAAGTGATGCAAAAGAACTTTTAGAATATTGTAGAAAAAATAAAATTGAAATAGTAGCTTTAACTAATTGGTTTACTGAAGTTCAAAAGAAAAAATTGGAAACAGTTGGTTTATTAAAATATTTTGATGAAGTATATGGTGGTGATATTTTCTTAAAACCAAATCCTGAATCATATTTACATGCTATTGGATGTCATAAACCTGAAGAATGTATAATGGTTGGAGATACTTTAGAAGTTGATGTTAGTGCACCATCATTATTAGGTATAAATGCAATTCATTTTACAAAAGATGATGTAGGACATGAATTTACTAAAGTGAAAAAACTAACAGAAATAAAGAAATATTTATAGGAGGAAATTATGGAAATAAATAGTTATATTGATGCAACTTTATTAGATACAAATGCAACTTTAAAGGATATAAAAGAATTATGTGATAAAGCAATTAAGTATCACTTTGCTAGTGTTTGTGTGCAACCATATTATGTAGGCGTTGCTAAAGAAATACTTAAAAATAGTAGTGTAGCTGTTACTACTGTAATAGGGTTTCCAATGGGAATGAGTAGTGCTACAACAAAACAATTTGAAGCAATAGATGCAGTTAATAATGGTGCTGATGAAATTGATATGGTTATCAATATGGGGGCTGTTAAAAATAAAGATTTTGATTATATTAAAGAAGAAATTGAAGAGGTTAGAGATGCTATTGATGGTAAAGTTTTAAAAGTTATTGTTGAAACTTGTTATTTAACAGATAAAGAATTAATAAAATTAACTGAGATATGCAATGAAACATTTGTTAATTTTATAAAAACATCAACTGGTTATGGAACAAGAGGAGCTAATTTACACGATTTAGAAATAATTAATAAACATAAAAATGAAGTGTTAGAAATTAAAGCTAGTGGTGGTATAAAAACTGAAGCTGATGTTTTAAAATTTATCGAAGCAGGAGCGACTAGAATAGGAACTAGTCATGCAATAGAAATTAATGAGGAGGGAAAATAATGAAATTATATGATGAATTAGTTTGGCGTGGGTTAATTAAAGATTGTACGTCACCAGACTTAGAAGAAAAATTAAATGCTGGAGGAATGACTTTTTATATTGGAACAGATCCAACTGCAGATTCTATGCATATTGGTCATTACTCATCATTTCTTATTTCAAAACGTTTAGCTAAAGCTGGACATCATCCATTATTATTAATAGGTGGAGCAACAGGAAGAATAGGGGACCCTCGTCCAACTACTGAAAGAGAAATGAAAAGTATTGAAGAAATAGAAAAAAATATTGCTGGTCTTACAAAACAAGCAAAAGAAATCTTTGGTTTTGAAGTTGTTAATAATTATGATTGGTCAAAAGATATTAACTTTATTGATTTTTTAAGAGATTATGGTAAATTCTTTAATATTAATTATATGTTAGATAAAGATATAATCAGAAGAAGATTAGAAACAGGAATTACTTATACAGAATTTTCTTATATGATTATGCAGGCATTAGATTTCTTACATTTATATGAAACTAAAAATTGTACATTACAAGTAGCTGGTTCTGATCAATGGGGAAATATTACTGCTGGTGTTGATTTAATTCGTAAAAAACTTGGAAAAGAAGCTTATGCGTTTACTATGCCTTTAGTAACTGATAAATATGGAAATAAATTTGGTAAGAGTGAAGGAAATGCTTTATGGTTAGATAAAAATAAAACTTCAAGCTATGAATTATATCAATATTTAATTAATAGTGATGATGAAAAAGTAATTGATTATTTAAAAACATTAACATTCTTAACTAAAGAAGAAATTGAAGAATTAGAGAAATCAAATTTAGAAAATCCACATTTAAGAGAAGCACATAAAGCTTTAGCTCGTGCAGTTATTACTGATTTACACGGTAAAGAAGAATATGAGAATGCTTTAAGAATTAGTGAAGCATTATTCTCAGGAAATATTAAAGATTTAAGTTGTGATGAATTAATAATTGGTTTTAAAGATGTACCACATTTTGAAATTAATAATGAAGAAAACTTAGTTGATTTCTTAGTTAATCATTCTATTTGTTCTAGTAAACGTGAAGCTCGTGAATTTATAAATAATGGATCAATTTCTATTAACGGTGAACGTATTACTGATTTAGAATATATGATTACAAAAGAAAATTCAAAAGAAGAAAAATTAGTTATTGTAAGACGTGGTAAGAAAAAATATTTCTTAGGTATGTGGACTTAACAATAGTTTAATACTATTGTTTTTTTATAAAAAAAATACCCCGTAGGGTATTTAATTATCTATTGTAGTATTCAACGATTAATGATTCGTTAATATCAGCATTTAATTCACCACGTTCTGGTAAACGTACGAAAGTACCTGCCATTTTAGCTTCATCATAAGTAACGAATTCAACACGATTTTTAGTGTTTTCTAAAGAAGCTTTAATAATTGGATGTTCTTTAGAAGTTTCTTTTACAGAAATAACATCTCCTGGTTTACAAGTGTAAGATGGAATATTTACTTTCTTTCCATTTACTGTAATATGTCCATGATTAACAATTTGTCTAGCAGCTCTACGAGTAGGAGCAAATCCTAAACGATAAACTAAGTTGTCTAAACGACTTTCTAGTAATTTTAAGAAGTCTTCACCATGAACACCTTTTAATTTACCAGCTTTAACGAAAATTTTCTTAAATTGTTTTTCGTTAAGTCCATACATAAAACGAACTTTTTGTTTTTCTTGTAATTGAACACCATAGTTAGATAATTTTTTACGACGACCATTTCCGTGTTGACCTGGTCCATAAGGCCTTTTTGCTAATTCTTGTCCAGTTTCTAAAACAGAAAATCCTAAATGACGAGATTTCTTATAAACTGGTCCTGTGTACTTTGACATAATATCCTCCTTCTGTTTCGTATAAACAGAGGTTATTTGTAATTTTTCTAGGGTGTTTGTTTTGATACTTTCGCTTCGCAGCAAAACTACTAATAATCCTAGTTCGGAATCAAACACGTTAGTAAATCCAAATAACGCTGCCAGTTGTATACGCAGTTATAATTATAGTAAAAAAAGCCTTTAAAGTCAATATCTTTCTAGTATTTTATGTATTTATTTAAACAAAAATTAAAGAAAAAACAAATATTTTTTTATATTTTGTAAAAAAGCTCTTTGAAATGTCGAAATTTGTGGTAAAATTGATATAGTAGAGGTGAGGACATGAACCATATAACGCTATTATTTATAACATTATATTTTGTGACTGTTCTTTTAATAATAACAATATTAAATTTAATTCAAAATCAAAAAAAGAAAAGAATTAAAAAAGAACTTGATAGATTAGAATATGAGAAGAATGTAATTGACAGTGTTCCAATAATGTCAGAACTTGCAAAAATTGAAACTTTTGCAAAAAATGAAAAAATGGAAGTTGCTTATAATGAATGGAAAGATCGTTTAGAAAATATAAAAAATTCACAAATTCCACGAATTACAGATATGCTTATTGAAGCTGATTATTCTTTATCACAAATGGATTATAAAACAACAATGTATAAGATTGCAAAATTGGAAATGGAACTTTACAAGGTAAAAGCTAATTCTGATTTTTTATTAAATGAAATTAAAGATGTAACCGATAGTGAAGAAAGAAATCGTAATGTCATTACTAAATTAAAGAAGACATATCGTGAATTATATCAAAAATTTCAAAGTAATAAACTAGAATATGGTGAAGTTGCCGATGTTATTACATTACAATTTGAAAATATTGCTAAAAGATTTGAAGAATTTGAAGCAATTATGGATCGTAATGAATATATGGAAGTTGGTCCAATTGTAACAACTATTAATGAACTTTTAAAACACATGAGTGTAGTAGTTGAAGAAGTTCCATCAATAGTTCTTTTGGCAACTAGTATTTTACCTACAAAAATGCGAGAAATTTGGGATCAATATCAAGTTATGATGAAAAAAGATTATCCACTTGATTATTTAAACATCGAATATAATCTAGAAGAAGCTAATAAAAAAATTGAAGATGTTTTAGAAAGATTAAAAGAATTAAACTTAGAGGATAGTTTATTTGAATTAAAAGTATTACTTGATTATTTTGAAAATGTATTTAATGATTTTGATAAAGAAAAAATAAATCGTAATTCATATGAAGAAACTAATCAAGCTTTTGTTACAAAATTAACTAAAATTAATCAATTGTTAAGTGAAATTTTTAGTGGTTTAGATGATATAAAAAATATTTATAATTTATCAAAAGATGATATAACTTTATTGAATCGTATTAAAGAAGAATTAGATAATTTAAATAATGATTATAAAGTATTAATGGATCATACAGGAAATAATACTTTTGCTTACTCAAAATTAACTAAAGAAATAGAAAATTTAATGGTTAGACTTTCTTCAATTGAAGATAAGTTAGATATGTCATTAAATACTTTAGGAAGTATGAAAGAAGATGAAGTTAGAGCTCGTCAACAACTTGAAGAAGTTAAAGGAATATTAAAAGATGCTAAAAATCAAATTAGAGAATATAATTTACCTATTATTCCTAAAACTTATTTTACTGAATTAAAAGAAGCACAAGCAGCTATTAAAGAAATTGTTAAAGAATTAAATAAAAAACCAATTACAATAGAAGTGTTAAATACAAGAGTTGATACTGCAAGAGACTTAGTATTAAAATTGTATGGTAGAACAACAGAAATGATGAAAACGGCAATGTTTGCTGAAATGGCAATAGTTTATGGAAACCGTTATCGGACTGTTGGTGATGATATTGATAAAAACTTAACTTATTCAGAAGTATTATTTTATAAAGGTGAATATCAAAAATCATTAGAGTTAACAATTAATTCATTAAATAGAATTGAACCAGGGTTATATGAAAAACTATTAAGTTTTTATAGTGAAAAAAAATAAAACTATTAATTATTAGTTTTATTTTTATTTTGGTCTGAATAATATTTTCTTAAAGTCTTAATAATCTTTTTTTTAGGATACATATCTTTTAACGTTTTATTTTTTATATGAACATCTTTAAATTCACTATAGGAAACTAAACTATCTTTTAATATATAGTTTTCTCCATCTTTCATTTCTTTTAAATCAATTAATTCATAATTATGAAGATTAACAAAAAGTCTTTCATTTAATTTATAAACTAAAAAATTACCAACATAAATTAATAACATTTTTTTCTTTTCTATGTAAACAGCTCTTTTAAAAAATCTATCATATTCATATTGGAAACTTTCATCTTTTTTTATATCTTGAACCAAATAAAGTGGTCCAAAATAAATATTGTTAAAAATATCATTATAAATATTATTAAAAATTCTATTAAAAAGTTTATTCATAATTTCCTCCAGTTTGATTGTATATAATATAATACTAGTTTTAATAAAAGTCAATTACTATTTATAAATTAAAAAAATAAATTTACAACTTATTTTGTAAGTGTTATAATTAATTAGGTGATTATTATGGAAAGAGATGAAGTTTGGTATTTAGATATTGATGGTGTCTTGAATAGATACGCATTGAGTGGTGAACAATTGGAAGAATGCTTGAATTATTTAAATACTAGTTTGGATTGTTTAAAGTTAGATGATATTGATAAAGAAGAACTAAATGAAGCAATATCTTCTGCAACTGTTACAATTAATTTTGTATTACCTTATGAATTTTGTAAATATACTATAGTTGAAAAAATGCTACCTATGAATAATATTTATTTAGATTCTAATAAAGACACTTTTTTAAATATCCGTAAAGTAAATAATAGTTATTATTATACTATTAAGATACCTAATTATAGTTCACATTTATATAAACAATTTGATTTAAAACATAATTTAAACAAAAAGTTAAGCATCCATTATCACATGAATGCTTGGAGGCTTGAGTGTGTTCAAGCACTTAATGAATTATATGATATGTATAAGCCAAAGAAAGTTGTAATTGTAAGTGCTTGGAGAAATGAATGGAATAAACTTGTTGATTGGATGAAAATGTATGATGTAAAAATACCTATAGAAGATTTAGAATCTTTTATTCAAACAAATAGTGACCGTGGTATCTCAATTGCTGAAGATCTAAAGAAACGAGGATTACCAAAAAATTATAAAGTAATTGATGATTCAATTTTTCCTTCATATATATGTTTTAAAGGTCATTTAATTAGCTGTAATAACAAGGTTGGTTTAACTAAAGAAGATATAAAAGTAAATGAAAAGGAAATGGTGAAAAAGTATGGAAATTAATATTGGTATATCTAATCGTCATGTTCATTTAACTAAAGAACATGTAGAAATATTATTTGGAGAAAATTATGAACTTACTAAAAGAAATGATTTATCACAACTAGGACAATTTGCTTGTGAAGAAGTTGTTACTATTAAAACTGCAAAAAACGAAATAAAAAAAGTAAGAATTTTAGGACCAGTTAGAAATTATTCACAAGTAGAAATATCTAAGACAGATGCTTTTACTTTAGGACTTAATCCACCAGTAAGAGAATCAGGAGATGTTAAAGATAGTGAAGCTATTACTTTAATAGGCCCAAAAGGAGAAGTTACTTTAAATGAAGGTTGTATTATTGCAACTCGTCATATTCATGCGAATCCTGATGATGTAAAAGCACTAAACTTAGAAGGTATTAATTATGTTGATGTTAAAATACCTGGCTTAAAAGGTGGAATATTACATCATGTTTCAATTAAAGTTGATCCAAGTTATACTTTAGAATTACACTTGGATACTGATGATGGTAATGCTCATTTAATTACTAAAGATACAAAAGCAATTATTGTTGGTGAAAGCAATGAAGAATGAATTTCGTATATGTAATATATGTAAAGCAGTAAATTCAAAAAGTTTAGAAAAACGGTTAAAAGAAATTGATAGTGAAGCTACTATTAATATCGGATGTCAAAATGTATGTGGTATTGGAAGAAGTAGACCATTTGTTATTGTTAATCATAAATTAATAGTTGCTGAAAGTGAAGATGAATTAATTAATAAAGTTAAAGAACAGTTAATAAAATAGTAATATATTAATTTAAATAATTATGATAATTAAACTATAAGAAAGGTGATTGGTATTATGGAAAAAGAATTGTTGGAAAAAATTAAAAGAGAATTAAATGCACTAAAAAAATGGGGAAATGATAGAGATATAGATATAGATGTCTCTCTAAATGAAGAATCGACATCTAAAGATATTTATGGTGATAGATTTGATTCAAAAAATGTTTCACGTTCTATTTTTTTAAAAAATGATGGTGATGTATTCCTTTTTAAAAGGCCAAAAAGAAATAACAAAAAACAAATTTCATATAATATAAATTATAATTTATTAAATAATGGATTTAATATTGAAATGGACATAAAGAAAAATAATATTATAGTTAATTTACAAGATAACATTGTTATAAAGGAATTTAATAATTTTGAAATAATTGAAGTTATAAATATGAATATGAAAAAAGTAAAAATAGCAAGTCCATATGATGATGATCATAATTATTCATTAATTTATGAAATGATTTTAAATAACGATGATAGTTTAGAAGAAGCAAAAATTGAAATGAAAACTTATAAAGCTAATGGAAAAGTAAATGGCACATATAGATTAACTGCTAATAACGAAGACGGAATAAATATGCAATTCATTTCTAGAAAAGGAAAAATTATTAATATGCTTCCTACTTCACTTTCATTGAATGATATTTGTAATGAAGATATTGTTGCTTCACTTTTAAATGTTTTTATTCAAAATTTCTCTGCTGAAAAACATAAGATATATATTGATAGCTCTGATTTTTGTTTAGAAAAAATTCAAGAAATTGATAATTGTATTATAAATGAATTAAAAGGAATTAAAGGTGAACTTATATTACCAGGTTTGTCTGAAAGAATAAATAAATATTTAAGACAAGTTGATAAACATAAGAAAAACTTAGTAAAATCAAAGTTAAAATTAAAATATAATAGATACTAAAATAAGATCTACATATGTAGATCTTATTCTGTTTTTATAGTGGGAACTAAAACATCTAAATCTTGACTTTCACTAGTTGGTTCTGTTCCTTTAATATAGTAAAACATCTTTTTATTTTTTGTTTCATCAGTTGCTGGAGTTCCACTAATAGGGTCAACCATCATTCCAACAACATTATCAGGCATTTCATACCACTTTGTATTTTTTTCTTTTAAATAGGCTTCAACACTATCTGCCCAAGCATATTTCATATTTGTTCCATCATCAACTTCTGTATCACTATTATCATCATATCCAGCCCATATTCCCATTAAAACATCGTTATTATAACCAAATATTAAATGGTCTGTATTAGTTGTTCCAGTCTTAATTGCATATTTTTTTGATAATCTTGGGGCTAAGCTAATACAAGTAGGGTAGTTATAATCAATAAATTCTTTCGAATAGGAATTATTTAACATTTCATTTAAAATATATACCAAACTTTTATTTAAAACATTTTCTTTATCTTCTTTATGTTCATATAAAACATTACCTTCAATATCTGTTACTTTTCTAATTAAATAAGGTTCAACTTTATAACCTTCATTAGCGAATGCAGCATAACCTGTCATCATTTCCATTATGTTTAGTTCTTTAGTTCCAAGTGGAGAAGAAGGAACTTCATCTAGAGTTGTTGTTATACCAACTCTTTTTGTTATATCAGATAATACATTTTCACCTAAAAATAAATGTGTTTTTACTGCATATATATTATCTGAATAAGCAATAGCAGTAGCCATAGAAATTGGCTTATTTGCATATTTTTCTCCGTAATTAGTAGGACTATATGTTTTATTTTCAGAAAACATAAAAGTTGTTTTTTCACTTGTAAATGTTGTTGATTCAGTAAATCCATTTTCTAAAGCAGCATAATATAAGAATGGTTTCATTGTTGAACCGACTTGTCTTTTAGCACTTATAGCTCGATTATATTGACTTTTTGAATAATCTCTACCACCAGTTAATGCAAAAACTTTACCATTATTAGGATTCATCATAACGGCAGCTACTTGTAATTTTTCATTTTCTTTAAAATTTTTATCAATACTTTCTTCCATACTTTTTTGGGCTTCGGGATCTAAATTAGTATAAATTTTTAAACCACCAGTTTCTAAAAATGAAGTTGGTATTGTTTTAATACTTTTTATTTCATCTAAAACAGCATCTTCATAATACATTAACATTTTAGAAGAATTATCTTCTTCACCAGTTTTAAAAGTTAATTTAGCATTTATTGCATTTTTCATTTCAGTTTCATCAATATATTTATTTTCTTTCATAACACTTAATATTAATTTTTGTCTTTTTTTTGCATTATTATAATTAGAAGTAGGCGAATAATAAGTTGGATCTTTAGGAATACCTGCTAGAATAGCTGATTCAGCTAAAGTTAAATCTTTTGCTTTTTTTCCAAAATAATACTGACTAGCATTTTCAATTCCAAAGACACCACCATAATTAATTGTATTTAAATATCCTTCTAAAATTTCATCTTTACTATAATGTGTTTCTAAACGTAATGTTAACCAAGCTTCATCTATTTTTCTTTTTAAAGTTTGATCAAAAGTTAAATATAAATTTTTCGCATATTGTTGTGTTATGGTTGATGCTCCTTGAACAATCTTACCATGTGTTAAATTAGTGTAAATAGCTTTTAATATTCGTAAGTAATCAAAACCTTTATGTTTATAAAAGTTTTTATCTTCAATTGCTAGTGTCGCATTAATTAAATGTGGTGATATGTCATCTAATTTTACCCATTCGTTATTTCCGTTATTTTCGAATAAATCATTGTCTTTATCGTATAAAAAATAGCTACTAGAAGTATTAATAGAAAGTTTTGGAGTCATTCTTGCACATACATAAACACCTATATATAAAATAGATATAAAAACAATAAATAATAATATTTTTCTTACTGTTTTTCGCATTTTTCGCATATTTTCCTCCTATCTAACTTTAGTATTACAAAAAAAATTAAAAATATGAGTGCTTTTTTATAAAACTTGTGTTATAATTACTGTCAGTTGAGAAAGAAGGAAGAAATGGCAAAAATTTTAGTAAAAACTAATTTGAAAACTAAGGATGAAGTAATTAGTTGTGATGGTAAAGGAATTTTTAGTGATAATGTAATAGTTTTTTATGAGAATAATGTTAAAAATCATTTTCGATTAAATGAATTATGTTTAATTCGTGAAACTAGTGAAAGTAAGATTACTTTAAATTTTAGTGATAATAGTTATGCACAAGTTTTTTTAAAAAAAGAAAATTATACTCTTCCTTTAAAATTAGAAATTAATTCTTTAATAAAGAACGAAAAAGAATTAATTATTAAGTATAAACTTGAAGATGATAATTTTGAGTTTATTATAAGTTATGAGAACTCTTATAATAAAATTAAATAGTTAAATTCTACAAGATTTGATACAATTTAATTGGGAAGGTGAAGTTATGAGAGTTGAAGAAAAAATTCAAAGACTAAAATCAGAAACATTAA
>CALVZI010000057.1 GCA_944372485.1 uncultured Bacilli bacterium | reverse complement strand
TATTTTTTCATAACACTTATAAAATATATCATAACTAATAATTATGTAACTTAAAAATAATATTTCTCTATTAAAATTTTTAAATAAAAAACTAAAAACTAATAAAATAATACAAATTAAAATTCTTAATAATTTATTTTTATCTTTCATTATCCACCTCATTATAATATTATAAAACAAAGTACATTTTAAGACAATAATAAACTAGATTTATTTGACAATTTTATGTATAATAAAGATGTGATGTGTATGAAAAAGTTAGATATAATATATGAAGATAAAGAATTAATTGTTGTAAATAAATCAGCTAAAAAACTTACTATTGCAACTAATAAGGGTGAATTGAATACTTTATATCATGAAGTATATGAATATGTTCATAAGAAAAATAAACGTAATCGAATTTTTATTGTTCATAGATTAGATAAAGATACTAGTGGTGTTGTTTTATTTAGTAAAAATGAAAAATTAAAATATTTATTACAAGATAATTGGAATGATATTACTAAAAGAAGTTATTTAGCTATTGTTGAGGGTATTGTTAAAGATAAAGGAACAGTTAAATCTTATTTAAAAGAAACAAAAACTTTATTAACTTATTCAAGTAATAAAAAAGATGGGAAGTTAGCTATTACAGAATATGAACCAATAAGTTATCATAATAAAAATACTTTATTAAAAATAAATATTAAAACTGGTAGAAAAAATCAAATTAGAGTTCATATGAAAGATATTGGACACCCTATTATTGGCGATAAGAAATATGGTAGTAAAAAAGATTTATATAAACGTATGACTTTACATGCTTATGAGTTAGAATTAATACATCCTATAACTAAAAAGAAAATGGTTTTTACAGCTAAAATTCCAAATTGTTTTAATGATTTTAAAAAGATATGATTACTCATATCCTTTTTAGTCTATATTAATTAATTTTTTAGTTTCTTTTTTAGCTTCTTTTGGAAGTGTAATTAACAAAATACCATCTTTGAAATTAGCTTTAATATCATCTTCATTAACTTCACCTACATAGAAACGACGAACTGTTTTTCCAGAAAAACGTTCACGACGAATAAAGTTTTTCTTTTCATCTTTTTCTTCCTTTTCTTCATTCTTTGTAGCTGTGATAGTTAAATATCCATGATCACATTCAATTTGAATATTTTTCTTATCAACTCCTGGTATTTCTGCTTCAATGTGGAAGATGCCATCCTTTTCATAAACATCACACTTCATGGTATCTAAATTAGTATCTTCCATAAAACTATCAAAGATGTTATCTAAACTTGGTAACATATTATCATCCTCCTTACAATTACAAACTAATTATAGCACCATAATTAGCATTTGTCAAATGAAAGTGCTAATTTGTTTTTTAATTTATTTTTTATTTCATTATTGGCAAATATATAATCAATAGAATTAATATTACATTTAATTAAATCTTGAATACTTAAATTAGTTGTTTCAAGTACTTTTTTGTATTCCTCATTTATATTAATACCTGATACTGTATCATTATCTGTATTAATTGATATATTTATTCCATAATTATATAAATCTTCTAATGGATGTTTTCCTTTAATAGATTCTGTTTGTAAATTACTTGTTAAACATATTTCTAATAATATGTTTTTTTCTTTAATTAAATTCATTGTATTAATATCATCAATTGCTCTTACGCCATGACCAATTCTTTTTGTTTTAAATTCTATTGCTTTATTAATACTATTAATACCATCAGCTTCACCAGCATGAATTGTATATGGAATTTTTAATTCTCTAGCTTTATCAAATATATACTCAAAATTTGCAGTTGGATATAAGGCTTCAGCTCCTGCTAAATCTATTCCACATACACCATCATTTAAATATTTTTTAGCTAACTCAACTACTTTTAAATTTGTTTCTTTAGACTCATCTCGCATACAACAAAGAATTATTCCACCAAACATTCCAGTATCCTTTTTTGCTTTATTTAACCCTTCTATAACAGATTTTAATACTTCATCATAAGTTAATCCACCTACTACGTGTTTTGAAGGAGCAAAGCGTATTTCTGCGTAAATTACGCCCATATTATGTAAATTTAAAAGTAAATTATAAGTAGCTTCATATAAATGTTCTTTTGTTTGTAATAAAGAACAAGGAAAACTAAATTTTTCTAAATACTCATTTAAGTTACGACAATCTTTAGAAACTTGTAATTGTTTTTTTATATCTTCTAAAGACATATTAACAATATCTTCTTTTAACCACTTTTCCACAAGTTTAATATCTAATGAACCATCTAAGTGTAAATGTAATACAATTTTAGGCATATTTTCTATATTCATAAAAACCCCTTCCTAAAAAAGAAAATACTTTCATATTTTCTATTTATTTGGATCAACTAATATTTTTACAGCTGAATCAGTCCCACTTGTTAAACGTTCATAAGCTTTTTGAACATCTTCAAGTCCAACAATATCATCTATAAATTTTGTTACATCAATTTTTTTATTACTAATTAAAGCAATACATGTTTGAAATTCTTCTTTAGTATAAGCAATAGCACCTTTTAATGTAAGTTCACTCATAACAGCAATAACAGTTGGAATAGTAATTGGGGCAAGAGCCACTCCAACTAAAACAACAGTACCACCTGGTCTTGTAGTCATAAAAGCACTTGTTACTGCCTTATCATTTCCACAACAATCAACAACGACATCAAAACCATCACCAGTATCAGTCATAATATCATTCATAAATGATTCACTAGTAGCATTATAGTATTTGTCGGCAACACCTAAAGATACCGCTTTCTTTCCACGAGCTTCATTAGTTTCACTAACTGCCACAAAACTTGCACCTTCTTGTTTTGCAAACATAGCTGAAACTAAACCAATAATTCCACCACCAATAACTAATACTTTATCTCCTACTTTAATATTGGCTAAATGAATTGCATGTAATCCAACTGCAGTTGGCTCAACCATTGCCATTTCTTCATCAGTAACATTATCTGGTACTTTAATAACCATATCTGGACGAATACTCATTTTAGGAGCAAGTGCACCAGGATTAGTTAAAGCTAAACCTGTCGCATATGTCCAAGTTTGACGGCAATATTGTGGATTACCAGTTTGACATGCATGACATTTTCCACATGGTGAGATTGGTAACGCAGTAACACGATCTCCTACTTTTAAATCTTCACGACTACCTGGATCAGTAACCACACCACAATATTCATGTCCTAAAACTAGGCCTTTAGGTTCACCCATATCCCAATAATGAATATCAGAACCACAAATACCTGCTTTTTTAACATCAATAACAACACTTCCATTAGTAGAAATTGGTTCACTAATTTCACTTATTTCAAATTCTCTTTTTCTTTTTAATGAAACACACTTCATTTCATTCCTCCCTTATTATTTTAATAATAACACAAAAAAAAGAAAGAATTTATTTTTTTTCTTTCTTTTGTCATTTATTTACACCAATTAATTATTAAATCTAAGTAAATATCCATCTGGATCTTGAATTAAGAATTCTATATCTTCATAAATTTCTTCATCAACTCTATATTTATTAACCATAATATCTTTAAAAAAAATAACTTCTTTATTCTTTAAATCATTATAATATTCATTAATATTATTAACAGTCATGCTTATATTAATACCTCTTCCAAAAGGATATTCTAACTTACCTGTATTCCAATTATCATTAATTTCTTCTAACATTATTTGATTACCTTGAAATTCAATAAAAACAAACTTATCTTCTTTTCTTTCATACATTATTGCAAAACCTAATTTTAAATAAAATTGTTTACTTTTTTCTATATTACTTACACTTAATTCTGGTATTAACTTATTAAATTTCATATCCCACCTCATAACAATTATAACAAAAAAATGTAGATAACTTATATCTACATTTAACTATAAACACTATTTGTCATTTTCGTAACAGCAATTAATATATAAGAAATTTTATACCAAGTTTTATAATCTACAATACCAGTTTGAGATAATCCAAAAACTTTTTGAAAAACTTTTACTGCTTTAGTAGTATTACTATCAAATAATCCTGTTGGATTTTCTATTATAGGAATTCCAGGATAACTACCTCTTATATAATTTAATGTATTTTGTAATTTATAAACATCTTTACTACAATCTCCTTCTTTTAATTCTTTTGTATAAGAATAAGGAGATTCCTGAACAACTTCAGCTTGAGCTATATTTATATTATTTCCATAATAATATTTTAATATTTCTAAATAATTGTATCCTTTATCACCTAAATCTTTAGACCCCCATTGACTTAAATTACCTGGTTCACTAGTATTACTTTTATAATGTGCGAGTAAAGGTTCTGGTCGAAAATCTTGTCTAATATAATCATCAAATACTTCATCAACAACTTTGGCAATTGATTCAAAAATTGTACCATTATGTGTATATTTTTGATCATAACTTGTAGTTGAAGTAATCATAAAATCATAACCTTTACTACGATACCATTCAGTATAAACACGATTTAAAGCATATGAGATAATTGCAAGAACATTAGCTTTTATCGTTTCTGTAGGCCAAGTACTATATATTTCACTACTAGCAACATTTTTTACATAGTCAACAAATGGTACTGCATAATTGGGAGCAGTTGTATTAGATGGAATTCCATCATGAACAATAATTTTTTCTGGAATAATTACTTTATCTAACACAAATGTACTATTATCACTTTCTTCAATAAGATTTGGTGATTCATTTTTCCATAACGTATTTGGTGTAATAGTTGATTCAACATCTTCGGAATTTTCATCAATTGATGTAACATAGATATTTTGAATAGAAGTTTCACCATCAAAAATTTGAACACCATTAATCTTAGTTGGCGTAAGACCAAGAGCAGATACTTCAACATCATACGTTTCATATGGTCTAACTAAATTTTGATCTTCTAAAGAATAACTTTTATCAACTGTCTCTAAAGTAATTTTATTAGTTTGACCATCTTCATTTGTTTTTTCTATAGCAATTTCATTATTCTCCTTTAATACTTTTACAACCGCCCCTTCTACCGGATTAGCAATCGTATCACAATAAACATTTACTAACAAATAACCCTTTGCCATAACTCACCTCTCACTAAATTATATTCATTTATTAATAAAAAAATATATATAATTTAATGAGGTGAATTTAAGTGGAAGATATTAATTTAAAATTTGGTGATACTGGTGATAATGTAAAAATCTTACAAGAAAAATTAAAAATTTTAGGTTTTTACAACGCTTTAATAACAGGTATTTTTGGAAGTTCAACAGAAGAAGGAGTAAAAGCTTTTCAAAAACAATTTAATTTAGAAGAAACTGGTGTTGTTAATAATGAAATGTGGAATTTATTATTTGAATTAACTGAAACAGCATTTGATAATTTAAATACAAAACCAACATTACAAATAGGAGCAAGTGGAAGTGATGTTAAAGAATTACAAACAATTTTAAAAAATTTACTGTATTATACTGGAAATATAGATTCAAAATTCGGTAAAGAAACAGAAGTTGCTGTAAAAAGATTTCAGTTTCACAATAAAATAACTGCTTCTGGAATTGTTAATAATCAAACATGGACTTTATTAGATACATTATACGGAAAATTAAATAAATGTGCGATTGAAGATGAGAGTGATAGCGAAGATAACAACACCAATGTTTATACTGTTGTAAAAGGTGATACTCTTTATTCCATTGCTAGAAAATTTAACACTACTGTTGATCAAATTAAAAAATTAAATAATTTATCTAGTAATACTATAAGTGTTGGACAAAAACTTTTAATTCCAACATCTGAAACAGTCACTCCTACTTCAACTTATATTGTAGTTAGTGGCGATACTCTTTATTCCATTGCTAGAAAATTTAATACTACTGTTGATGAATTAAAGAAATTAAATAACCTATCTAGTAATACAATAAGCATTGGACAAAAACTTTTAATTCCTACTTCTGAAACAGTTACTCCTACTACAACTTATACTGTAGTTAGTGGTGATACCCTTTATTCTATCGCTAGAAAATTTAATACATCTGTTGATGAAATTAAAAAATTAAATAACCTATCTAGTAATACAATAAGCATTGGACAAAAACTTTTAATTCCTACTTCTGAAACAGTTACTCCTACTATAACTTATACTGTAGTTAGTGGTGATACTCTTTATTCTATCGCTAGAAGATTTAATACTACTGTTGATGAATTAAAAAGATTAAATAATCTATCTAGTAATACTTTAAGTATTGGGCAAGTTTTAAAAGTACAATAAAAAAGACATGAAATAAAATTCATGTTTTTTTATTATTTTTATATAGCTAAAATATTAAATTTAAACTTATTTAATAAATATAAAATTTTATTTTCTAACTCTTTATTAAAATTATTCATATCATAATGTTCATAACAACCACATTTCATAAATTTTTCAACCAAATCATACCCATATACATAATTTAACTTTATATCAACACAATAACAATTTTCATCATTTTCACTAAATTTTACTAAATATCTGTTATTATCAACCGCTACTACTATCATAATACATATCGACTCCAACTAAAATTAAATTATAGACCATTTTTTATATCAACTAAACACATTATAACATGAAAAGAAAGAGTTTATACAAATTGACTTTAATTAGTTTTATTAAAACAAAAACCATAGAAACTCTTTATTTCTATGGTCAAAATTTATTTTTTCTCTAAACTTTTTTAGAGTTATTACATCTGGCAGGGGCAGCAGGACTTGAACCCACGACATTTGGTTTTGGAGACCAACGTTCTACCAACTGAACTATGCCCCTAAAAATAAATACAAGTAAATTATAGCATAAAAAACATTCTATTTCAATATATAACATAAATTATTTAATTAAAAACATTTTTTTGAATATTATATATTAGGTGATTATATGACTGTAGTTAAATATACTGAAAAAGAAAGAGATTTACTTGCACGTTTAATGCGTGCTGAAGCTGTTGGTGAGGGGAATTTAGGAATGATGATGGTTGGCAATGTTGTTATAAACCGTGTTATAGCTAATTGTTTAACATTTAAAAACATAAATACCATAACTGACGCAGTATATCAAAATCCTGGTGGTTTTAGTGGAATAAATAGTCCATTGTTTTATAGTAGTCCAAACGATTTAGAAAAAGCTTTAGCAGATCGTGTAATTCGTGGCGATTATTTTTATCCTGCCACTAATGCTTTATGGTTCTATGCTCCAGCAAAAGGTGAATATTGTAAAAGTACGTGGTGGGATCAAAGTTTAGCTGGTAGATATAAAAACCATTGTTTTTATAGACCAGCCCCTGGTGTATGCAATACTATATACTAAAAAAAACAGGAATTTCCTGTTTTTTAGTTTACTGCACTTATAAAATCATTTATATTCCAATTAGTAGACATAACATATCTTGGAATTAAAAATTTATTGCAACCAACTGAGGCTTTTTTTCCACCATCTATAAATGCCAATTTAAAACCATTATTTTTTAATTGTTCTATTGCATAATCATTGTATTCATAGAAAGGATAAGCTATAGCCGTAGATCCATTCAGAATATTTCTTGATGCTTGTAAATCATTTTTTATTTCTTCTTCCGATAAACAAGTTAATCCACCACCTTGTTCCATCGGACAAACACCATCATTATGCATATTATTTGTATGTGAATGACATTCAATATATTCATTTTCATATTCACTAGGATTGTACCAAGACGTAACTAAGAAAACTGTTGCATTCATTTGATATTCTGTAAGCATGGGTATTGCAACTTCTTTTACACCTTGTCCACCATCATCAATAGTAAGTAAAACTGTTTTTTTGGGTAATTTTATAATACCATCTAAAAACATTGAAAAACTTTCCATATCAGTTGTAAAAAAATTATTATTTTTTAAATAATCTAATTGTTCCTTAAAAAATTGTTTTTCATGACAAATTATTTGATTACAAACTTCTCCATTTTCTTTATCATAAAAGAAATGATAATTCAAAACTGCAATATCAGTTGCACTTTCTAAATCTGTATTATGTGATTCATATTCTTTTACTACATCTTCTTTTTTTACTGATAAAAACATATTATTTAATTCAACATAATATAAAGTATCACTTTTACCAAGTACTTTAAATTCCTCTTCATCATTTGATTCAAAAATAACTTTATCATTTTTATAAAATTTAGCATTTTTAGTTATTATATTTAAATTAAAAGGAACATAGTTTTTATAAATTGTTTCAACAACTAAATTTTCTGTCCTACTTACATCTTTATAATATATATATTTATTTAAATTTTTTATTTTATAATATTCACTATTTTCATCTAATTCTTCTAATTCAAAGGTAATATCTTTTACCACTTTACCACTTTTTTGATATCTATTTTCATTATATGTATATAAATTAGTATCTTTATTTACAATAACATATTTATTATAATTATTTTTAATTTCTTTTAGTTTTTCTTCTTTTTCCTTTTTTACTTGTTCTAATTTTTCTACTTGACTACTTTGATATTCAATTTCTCTTATATATAAAAAGGTACCACCTATAATTACTACTAAAATTAACCCTATTATTACTTTTTTCACAATCTCACCATTTTTATTATAACAACTAAATATCATTTTTAAACAAAAAAAATAGAAAAATCTATTTTTTTATTCATTTGAATTATTATTTGCTTCTAATTTAACTTTAAATGTTTTTTCTTTACCTTCTCTAGAAGCAACTATAGTAACTTCATCACCAACAGAATGTTTGTAAAGTATATGTCTAAACTCACTTATTGTTGCAACTTTTGTTCCATCAATTTTAGTAATTATATCTCCTTTTTGTAAACCAGCTTTAGCCGTCGGACCATTGTTAGTAACTGTTATTACAACAATTCCTTCTGTCGGATCATCTTTACTTAATTTAATACCATATTGGTATAAAGCATAAACATTACTTGCTTCAATCATTTCAATTCCAACTAATGGTCTTACAATTTCTTCACCTTTTTCAAGACTATCAACGGAAGACATAACTATTTCAATTGGAATCGCAAAGCCCATTCCTTCTATTTCATCTTCTACTAATTTTAAAGAATTAACACCTATTACTTCTCCATTAATATTACATAATGGTCCACCACTATTACCTGGATTAATAGCTGCATCTGTTTGTAAAACTTCCATAACTGTATTTTCTGTTGTTACTGTACGATTATTACCAGATAATATCCCTTTAGTAACTGTTCCCATATATTCTTTACCTAATGGAGAACCAACAGTAAATAAAGTATCACCTAAAGATAAATCACTACTATTTCCAATTGTAGCAACTAAAGTTACAGCTTTCACATCTATTGATAAAACTGCAATATCTGAATATTCATCACTACCTAAAACTTTTGCATCAACTTCATTTCCATCTATTGTTGTTACTTTTACTTGATCAGCGCCATCAATAACATGATGATTTGTTATAACATACCCATAATTATCATCTTTTTTATAAGCAAAACCAGTACCACTAGAAATTAATTGATCATTTTTATATGATTCAACCACATAAACTGCATCATATATTTTATCAATAGATTCACTTAACGAATCAGCTTCTGTTACTGTTACATTTTTCTTAGTTCCATCATCAGTTGAAGCTGTATTTGAATTGTTAAGTGTTTCATAACACAAAGTTGTTCCTACAACACCGATTAAAACTGCACAAAGAATTATCAATACATAATTTAATTTTTTTCTCATAATATCACCTAATCTATATCTATAATGTTACGCCAATTAATAGGAAAACCAATTCGATTTAAAATAGCAATTAATGGTACTGTATCAACTCTACCATCTAATACATCAATTTCATAACCAAGTTCATAAGCAAACTCTCTAAATTCTTCTTCTGTTAATAATTGTTTTAAAATTATAACTATGGCAAATAAATCATTCTTTCCATAAATATATTCATCATCAACTTTTTGAATATCTAAAAGTTTGTGATAACGTGAATTTGGTAAATCTCTTTGCGTACGATGATCATATAAAACTTCTTCATGAGCACATACATTTCTTAAATTAGAAAGTAATGATAAATAAATTGATAATGTTTCATGATCTAAATGATATACATCAGCAATTAATTGTTTATCTTCATTTTTTAGAATGTTATATAATTCAGAAATAATACCAAAAGATAGTACTTTAACCAAAATCCACATTGGTATATATCCATAATTATCTATATAGTGTAAAGTAGCTGTATGTTGTTTCCCATTAACCCTAAGTTGTCTACGTGTTTTATCTAGAATATCATGAACTTGACGTGTTTTTAAAGGATCATGGGTAAAATTCTTAGGATTTAAATAATCTTTTTCTTTATAACCATATTTTTTAGACATTTGATAACTTATAATTGATTTAATATTATTTTCAATAATTAATATATATTTAAACATAATATTACGAATCATTCTGTCAAAAACAAACATTGCATATAATTCATCAAATGTAGTTCCTTTAATAAAATGATCTTTTTCATTATTTTTCATAAATATATGTCGATATCCTGAAACAAAGAAATAATTTTCACGAAATAAAATTTCTTTTGCTTCTTCCACATCTTCAATTATTAATCCTTTAGATTCTAAAATATTTATTTGTTCATCTAAAGTTTTAAAGATTTTTTCCTTCATTTCTTTCATACTTTCACCTACTATAACATTATAGCATATATTTTTTAGTTTTCACCTCATTCCTATATAAATATAAAAAAATAATATGGTTATTTTGTGAAAAAAAAAGATATTTCACATATCTTTCAATTTCCATTTAGATACAACTCTACACCTTCAATAATAACATTTACTATCTTTTTTTGATAATTATCTGTTTGAAGTAAATATCTTTCATTCGGATTAGAAAGAAATCCTAATTCCAATAAAACTCCTGGTCTTGTTATACGATTTTGTAAATATAAAGTATTATCTTTTTTATAATTTCGATCTGAATTAAGTTTTTCTTTAAATAAATTTTGGAATATTTTTGCAATTTCTTCATTCTCTTTTAATTTACTATTATAAAACACTTGGGCTCCATGCCAACTACTATAACTCTCCGCATTTAAATGAATTGACAGAAACAAATCACAATTAGATTTATTAATAACATTACCTCTTCTAGATAAATCACTTCTTTTATTATTAATTGTATTTGGTACTGATAAATCATAATCTCCATTTCTTGTTAAATATACAGTTGCACCTTTTTTATTTAATTCAGTTTTTAATAGTTTACTAATTTCCAAATTAATATCTTTTTCTAATACATCTTTATACATAGCCCCTGGATCATTTCCTCCATGACCTGGATCTATATATATTATTTTGTTCTTTAATGAATAATTTCTTTCTTTAGCATAACTATAATCAAATAAACTTATTGAAAGTAATAAAAGAAATAAAGTAATAATTTTATATTTAAACATAAACTCACCTATCTAAGTATATGTAAATAAATCGTATATTTTAAAATAAAAACCAACTGAATATATCAGTTGACTTTATAAGACAATTTTATTTACTAATTTCTTCTTCATATAAATTTAAGTAAAAACTACTTTTTTCTAATAATTCTTTATGAGTTCCACTATCTAAAATTTGACCATCTTCTATAATAAAAATTTTGTCACAATTTACAATTGTAGATAAGCGATGTGCGATAATCATAACAGTACATTCACTACCTATATTATCAATTGCTTTTTGAATTTCTCTTTGTGTTTCATTATCCAAAGCACTTGTTGCTTCATCAAATAATATCATTTTTTTATTTTGAATAAATGCTCTAGCAATAGCTAATCTCTGACGTTGACCACCAGATAGAATAACGCCACCTTCACCAATTACGGTATCATACTTTTCTGGTAATAATTCAATAAAATCATCTAAACATGCAAGTTGACAAGCTTTTTTTATTTCCTCATCAGATACATTTTTATTTACTAATCTTAAATTATCTTTTATACTCATATTAAATAAATATGGATTTTGAGAAATAAGTGCAATATTACCACGTATAGAATCCTCTGTTAACGTATTAATATCATAACCATCAATATAAATATTACCACTTTCTAAAGTATACATTTTAGAAATTAAATTAAATATAGTTGTTTTTCCAGATCCACTTTTACCAACAAAACCGATCTTTTGACCAGGTTTAACCGAAAATGATAAATTATTTAATACTGTATTTTCATTATAACCAAATACAACATTTTTAAATTCTATATTCCCTACAAAATTTGAAATACGTTCTTTACCAAATTTTTCTTTTTCAAAAGTATGATTATTTAAAATAGAAAACACTCTTTTAAATGATAAATTAAAATTATTTGTTTCTTCTAATAATAACGAAATATTTTCCATAAAATTAGTCATAACTTTAGTACGATAAGAAAATAACGCAATAGCCATCGCAACAGTTAATCCTTTATAATTAATTAAATATATAAATAAAATTATTAATAAAAATTGAAATATTTCACTTAAATTTTCAATAATATAATTATAAAATATATCTATATTTCGCATATCCAAATAATTTTGATTTTTTATTTTTATATTATCATTTAAAGTTTCAATAAAATTATTTTTTATATTAAGCATTTTTATATCTCGCGAACCCCTAATTAATTCACTTGTTAAACTTGTTACTTTTTCTTGAGATTTTCTTTTTTCTTTATCTTTTAAATTACATTTTTTAGATTTTATAACATGCAAAGCTGTTAAAATAATAGCTGAAATCACATAAAAAACAAAGACATATTTATCAATTATTAATATAGATATAAAAGTACCAATACTAGATATTATTCCAATTAAACGTCCGTACCCTGTTGTAAACATTTTTGCTAGTTCATCAACATCACTAGTCATTCTTTGAATAAAAACTCCTGTTGCATTATTATCAATTTCACTTTGAGATATTTTTAATATATCAATACCTAATTCCTTTTGCATTTTCTCAGTAATTCCAACAGTAAATTTTTGAGTATTTTTTCGTATTAAAACAGTTTTAAATGAACTAATAAATCCAACAAATAATATAATTATACTCATAAATATTAATTGATACCATAAATTATCTGTCAAGTAGACAATTTGTTTTGCAGCTAAAATAGGTAAAATAATACTTATAATAATACCAAATATTGAACCTATAGTTTCATAAATTAAATTCTTTTTATACTCTTTACCATACCTATATACACGTTTTAAATTTTTTATAGTCTCTTTCATTTTTTTCACCACCTTTATTTAATTTTTTCAATAATATTTTTAATTAAATTTTCTATTTCTCGTTCAGTAACAATTATACTATGACAAGCAATTTGGCAAGATAAACCATGCGTAAAGAATCTTACATCACGGTATAATATTTCTGCTTGTTTTTTAGTTACTTTATATTGCTTAGGAATGGATTTGATTGTGTCAATATTCCAAGAAGAATTTAATACTTCTTCAATAGTTCTACTACCAGCTAAATCACTCATAAATAAAGCTTTAAAAATATTAGATTCTTTTAAAGAAAACAACGCATAAGCATAACTAATTGTAAATAAATAATCTTCTTTATCTACAATTTGATAAATAAAATCATCATAATAATCATGTAAATATATTTTTAATTCTTTTTTGAAATTACTCATATTTTCAAAATTTCTAAATATCGGTTGTGTTGAACATCCAATATATTTACATAAATCTCTTACATTCATTACTTCTATTCCATATTCTTTTATAAACTCTTTAGTTTTTAATAAAATATACTCTTTATTAAAGCTAATTTTTCTTGCCATAAAATCACTTCCTCCTTCAATTAAATAACAAATGTTATTTAATAATAACACATAAAATACAATTTGTCAACAATAAAATAACAATTGTTATTTATTTTTTACAAAAAAAGAATTTATTTAATTTAACTAAATAAATTCCATGGTTTTCTTTTAGGTAAATCTAAACTAAATGTTAATAACTCTTTTGTAGTTGGGTGATAAAAAGATAACGAACTGGCAAATAAAGCAATTTGTTCTCCAACTTTAGCTTGCTTATTATATTTTTGATCTCCAAACAAAGGATGATTACGACTAGAAAATTGTACCCTAATTTGATGACTTCGTCCAGTTTTCAAATATACTTTTACTAAACTTAAATTAGCTTCTTTGTTGTATTTAACTAGTTCATAATTCAAAATTGATTCTTTTCCATTAGGATTAACAGTTACGATATTATTCTTTTTATCTTTTAATAATTTATCTTTTAATTCTTCTTTTTCTTTTACTTTACCATATACAATTGCATGATAAATCTTATTAAATTTATGAGTTCTTACTTGATCACTTAATCTACTAGCAGCTTTACTAGTTTTAGCAAATACCATTATACCACCTACTGGTCTATCTAAACGATGAACTAATCCTAAATAGACATTACCAGGTTTATGATATTTTTCTTTTAAATATAATTTTAATTTAGAAAGTAAATCTTCATCATTAGTATTATCAGCTTGAACAAGCATATTAATTGGTTTTTCAACAACTAATAAATGATTATCTTCATAAATTACATTAATCATTACTTTCCCATCTTCCATATATACCACATGGTAAAACTAAGTTATCTTTTGTAATTGGAAGTCCTACTTCACCTGCATCTATTTTTCCATTTGGGTAAAGTGGCAATAATGTTGTTTTTAAAATATTAGATAAAACAGTACTAGAAATTCCAGTTGTATAAGAATTAATTAAGAAAAATAATGGTTCTTCACTTAATATTTTTGTACAAGCATCAATAAGTTCATAAATACTTTTTTCAAATTTCCAAACCTCACCATTTGGTCCACGACCATAGCTAGGTGGATCCATAATAATAGCATCATATTTATGACCACGACGAGCTTCTCTTTCTACAAATTTTAAACAATCATCAACAATAAAACGGATTTTATTATTTTCAAGATGTGATAAATACATATTTTCTTTAGCCCATGCGACCATTCCTTTTGCAGCATCAACGTGAACAACTTCAATTGCTCCTGCTTTAGAACATGCCATTGTTGCTCCTCCTGTATAAGCAAACAAATTTAATACTTTTATTGGCCTATTAGCATTTCTAATTTTATTCATCATAAAATCCCAGTTTGTAGCTTGTTCTGGAAATAAACCTGTATGTTTAAAATTAGTAGGACTTACTTTAAAAGTCAAATCTTTATAGTTAACTTCCCAATGTTCTGGTAATTTTTTATAAAACTTCCATTGTCCTCCACCCTTATTACTACGAAAATAATGACCATCTATTTTTTTCCAATTATCATTATACTCTTTAATTGTCCATATAACTTGTGGATCAGGTCGTCTTAAAATCACATTACCCCATCGTTCTAACTTTTCACCATTACCAGCATCTATACATTCATAATCTTTCCATTCATTACTTAAACGCATTAAATCACCTCCTATAATAAAGTCAAGTATTTTCTACAAAACTTTACTATTTTTCATTGTAATTTTGAAAATTTTATTAATTTTATTTTGAATTTAATTATTTTTTTTACATATTTAGTCATAACGAAAACTGTTAACATTTGACTTTTTTTATTTGTTAACTTAATTTTTTTATAATTAAGTGGATATTAGCCAATTGTGTTTTCATATATGCCTAACCTCCTATGTCATTCTGTATGATAATAAATTATCTACCTAAACTCTTTCATACGGCATTATATGAAACTGGCCTTG
>CALVZI010000056.1 GCA_944372485.1 uncultured Bacilli bacterium | reverse complement strand
TTAATTTGTTTCATATATCCTAAAAAATCTTCTAAATCAAAACTTCCTTTTTGTAGTTTACTTGCAGCTTTCTTTGCCTCTTCTTCATCAATAACTTCTTCAGCTTTCTCAATCATTGACATTAAGTCACCCATACCTAAAATACGAGTAGCCATACGGTCTGGATGAAACATTTCAAGTCCATCTAATTTTTCACTAGTACCAATAAATTTAATAGGAACATTAGTTAAATGACGAATTGAAAGAGCAGCCCCACCTCTTGTATCACCATCTAATTTAGTAAGGATTGCTCCAGTAAGTGGTAATAAATTATTAAATCCTTCAATAACATTAATTGCATCTTGTCCAACCATACTATCTAATACTAATATGATTTCATTTGGATTTATTTCATTATTAATATTTACTAACTCATCCATTAATTCTTGATCAATGTGTAAACGTCCAGCAGTATCAATTAAAACATAATCATAATTATTTTCTTTAGCATAATTAATTGCATTTCTACTTATTTCAACAGGATTTCCTGCTCCTTCATCATAAACTTCAATATTAAGTTCACGACCTAATTGTTTTAACTGATCTATAGCAGCTTTACGATAAACATCACAAGCAACTAATAAAGGTTTTCTTTTATATTTTTTACGAAGTAAATTAGCAAGTTTAGCAATTGTTGTAGTTTTACCACTACCTTGTAAACCTACTAACATTAAAACAGCTGGATTACCTTTTAAATTAATTTCTTCAGCATTACCACCTAATAATTCGACTAATTCATCTTTAACTATTTTAACAAATTGTTCACCAGGATTTAAACTTTTAGCAACTTCTTCACCCAAAGCTTTTTCTTTTACATTATTAATAAATTCTTTAACAACTTTATAGTTAACATCTGCTTCTAATAAAGCAAGTCTTATTTCTCTTGTTACTTCACTAATATTTTCTTCAGTAATTTTTCCATAACCTTTAATTTTATCAATCGCATTTTGTAATCTATTTCCTAAACTTTCAAACATTTTATCACTTACTTTCTAACACACAGTCACATTATATAACATTTGTAAAAATAAGTAAAGCTTTATAATGACTTTTTATTATTACAAATTTCATTTATTTTAGATGGATCTAAATAATATACTAAAGAAAAATATATAGCTTTTTCATCAGAAAGTTCACTATTCATTTTCTTTAAATTAATATAATTTAAATATATTAATTTTTTTATTTTATAGATTTTTTTAGTTTCATCTATATTTAAAACTCTTTTTATAATTTCAAATAAATCTATTCCTTTATAAGATAAATGATTATATCTATGAATATATATAAAATAATTATATTGATGCTTAAAATAATAATTTATTTTTTCTTCAGTACTAATATTATCATGACACTTATTTAAAAACTTTTTTATTGAAATATAACAAGCATTAATATCTTCTTCAGTTTTCAAATCATTAGCTAAATTTTTCTTTAAATATTCTTTTAAATTTTCACCTTTATATATAACTCCTCTTATATGTTTTTTTTCCATTTTTAATGGTTTTTCTTTGTTTAAATTATTTAAATATAATTCAACTGCTTCTTCATAAGAAATATTTTTTTTCATTGATAATAAAAGAATTTCTCCTGCCATCTTAATTCTTTTATTATCAGAATCTATCCCTATACTTTTTAAATATTCTAAAATAGTTTTATTCTTATATACATAATTCATAAAATCACCAACGTTTTATATTATAACATATTTGTGATACAATGGAAATGGTGATTGAAGTGAAAGTGTTTACAGAAAATGATAAAAATACAATAATTGATTTATTAAATAAAAATGAAATTGTTGCAATTAAAACTGATACCGTTTTTGGTATTATGGCTAGAATGAGTTATGAAAATGAAAAAGAAATTAACTTATTAAAGAAAAGTGATAGTAATAAAAAAATTTCTATTATTGTGGAAAACAAAGATTTTTTATTTAATTATGTGGAAAACCTAAATGTTGAAAAAAGAAAATTAATAGATGAAAAATTACCAGGTAAATATACTTTTATTGTTAATTTAAATAAAGAATTTTGTAAAAATAAAGGTTTTAATCGTACTGATTTTGGTGTTCGTGTTACAACCAATGATTTTCTACAAGAAATTATTAGTAAAACAGGTCCTCTGCTTGCATCTTCATGTAATATTACAGGATTAGAACCATGTTCAAACACTGAAGAGATTGTTAATCAATTTAAAGATTCAAAATTATATGTAGTTGCTGGAAATGTTACTGATAACACACCATCTACAATTATTTCTTTAATAGATGAAATTAAAATAATACGAAAATAAAAGAGCTATAAAAGCTCTTTTTATTCATCCATATTTTCATCATCAACAATAATATTTAAATCACTTAAATCATCTTCATTATCGTCTGTTTCATCATCAAGTGGTTTTTCGATATCGTCTTCATCTTCAATCATTTCTTCTTCATCAATATCTAATTCATCTTCACTTAATTCTTCTTCATCATCATCTTCTGTTACCTCATGTTCAATATTAATATCAAGTGAATGATGATCACGAATATCCCACTTACCATCATCTAACATAACAAATCTTTTATCTAAAGTAAGTGAAGTATAATAGTCCCCTATTTTATCAGCATACATATCATCACTATAATTTAATAAAGAACATATTTCTTTAAAAATCTCTGGTGTTGTCATTGTTGTTTTATTTTCTTTTAAAATATTATAAGTTAAATCTTCATATGATAAAACTTGCATTTCTTCTAAAGACATATTTTTTAATTTCATAAAAATCCTCTCCAACTCTACATATATTCTGGTATTTCAATCATAATAAGTTTAAGCATTTCTTCTAATACTTTACTTGTTAAACTTAAAACATATAACCAATCATTTTTCTTTATTTCATCTTCTAAACCTAGAATATGATTATTTTGATAAAATGTGTTAGTAAATAATGCAACTTGATAAATATAATCAACCAAATAATGTGGTTTTCTTTCTTTAAATGCCAAAGTAAGATTTTTTTCTAAATCTAATAGTTTTAATCTTAACTTACGGTCTTCTTCATTATATACATTATTGCTTAAATTATGTATTATATTTTCATTTTTTAAAATTTTATTAATTCTTAAATAAGTATATAAGATATAAGGACCAGTTTTTCCTACTACTGAAGAGAATTTATTTATATCAAAAATATAATCTTTTTCTCTACTATTTTGTAAATCAGCAAACTTTAAGATTGCATTTACTATCTTTTTACGATCACTTTCACTCATATCTTTATTATCTTCTTTTTTAGATATAAAAATTTGTTCAACATCTTTAAATAAATCATCTAATTTAGGTGTATGTCCACTACGTGTTTTGTATGGTTTACCATCTAACCCATTAATAGTTCCGTAACCTAAGTGTTCTAATTTAGCATCAGTTATACCTGATTTTAAACTAGCTCTAAATACTTGTTTAAAATGAAGACTTTGTCTTAAATCGGTAATATATAAAATATAATCAGGATTAAAATCAACTTCTCTTTGATAAAGAGTTCCCATATCAGTTGAACCATATAAATAAGCACCATTACTTTTTCTAAAAATTAGTGGTGGAATTTCTTTAGTATCAGCCTCATCACTTACATCAATTACTTTAGCACCTTCACTATCAATAAGTAAGTTCTTACTATTTAAAACTTCTTCAACTTTTGGAATATAATCTCTAGCATCCATTTCCCCATACCAATAATCAAAATGAACATCTAAATAATCATATATTCTTTTAATATCACCTTTAGAAAGTTCATGAATTTTTTTATAATAATCTAAATATTCAGTACTTCCTTCTTGTAGTTCTTTAGTAATTCTTGCACACTCTTCTTTAACTTCTTCATCTTCTTTACAACGTCCACTCATAATTGGATATATTTCACTCAAATCATCAAGAGTTAAATCTTCTAAAGCAATATTTCTTTCTCTAATACCATATATTACTTGACCTATTTGTAAACCAAAATCCCCTAAATGAACATCAGCAATTGTTTTATGACCCATATAATTAATAATTCTTTTAATAGATTCACCAACAATAGCAGTACGCATATGTCCAACGTGTAATGGTTTAGCAATATTAGGTCCACCATAATCAAGAACAAAAGTTTCTACTTTTTCAGGTTTTTTAATGCCAAACTTTTCTTCATTATTCATACGTTCTAACATTTTATTAATAAAAGTAGAACTTAAAGTTATATTAATAAAACCAGGTGCAACGGCATTTACTTCAGAAAAATATAAACTAAAATTTTCATCTTTCTTAATTTCTTCTACAATTTCCTCACCAATCATAAGTGGACTTTTATGATGTACTTTTGCAAGTCTAAAACAATCATCACTTTGATAATCACATAATTCAGGACGATTAGAAGTTATAATATTAATTTCTCCATAATCTAATTTTGAACCAACTTTATTAAACATTTCTTTTATTGTTTCTATAACCATTATTAAATCACCTCCTATAATAAAGTCAAGTATTTTCTACAAAACTTTACTATTTTTCATTGTAATTTTGAAAATTTTATTAATTTTATCTTGAATTTAAATATTTTTTTACATATTTAGTCATAACGAA
>CALVZI010000055.1 GCA_944372485.1 uncultured Bacilli bacterium | reverse complement strand
GTGCTCTTCCGATCTTGCTCATTTTTTGAGCATACTGGAAATGATGCAAAAAATATAATGTCCAATTCTATAATTTAGATATTATAATTAGTGTAGGCTATAGAGTTAAAAGTAAGAATGAAATTATTTTTAGAAAATGAGATAATAAAGTTTTAAAATAATATAAAAAAATATTAAGTTTTTTGTAAAAAACAAGGAAATGAAAGAGTTTTACGAAATATTAATAATAGAAGGTTATTTTATATAACCTTTTTTTTGAAAGGAGAAAAAAATGCAAAATGAAATTATTTTATTTGAAAATCAAAATGTTAAATTAGAAGTTAATATGAAAGATGAAACTGTTTGGTTAAATACAGGCCAAATGGCTGAATTATTTGGTAGAGATTATAAAACAATTAGAAAACATATCAAAAATGCTCTAAATGAGGAATTACAAAATCAAGTGGTTGTCGCAAAATTTGAGAATACCACTCAACATGGTGCAACTCCAGGAAAAATACAAACCCATTTAGTAGATTACTATAACTTAGATGTAATAATAAGTGTAGGCTATAGAGTTAAAAGTAAGAATGGAATTATTTTTAGGAAATGGGCAAATAAAATATTAAAAGATTATTTAATTAAAGGTTATGCAGTTAATCAAAAGAGATTAGAATATCTTGAGAAAACAATTAAATTAATTGATATTGCAAGTAGAATTGATAATGAATTAATGAGCAGTGGAGCAAAAGAAATAATTAAAGTAATAAATAATTATTCAAATGCTTTAAATTTACTTGAAGACTATGATCATAGAAAAATCATAAAACCTAAAGGGACTATAAGCGAAAATAAAATTACTTATGAAGATTGTATGAATATAATAAATGAATTAAAATTTAATAATAATAGTAATTTATTTGCACTTGAAAGAAATAAAGAATTAGAGGGAATAATAGGAAACATATATTGTTCTTTTGATAATAAAGATTTATATATTACTACTGAGGAAAAAGCTGCAAACTTTTTATATTTAATTATTAAAAATCATCCATTTATAGATGGTAATAAAAGAATAGCTGCGACATTATTTATATATTTTTTAGAATTTTATAATCTTTTATATACTGAAAAAAAACAAGTTATAGATAATAATACTTTAGTGGCTATAACTTTGTTAATTGCCCAGTCTAATCCTAAAGAAAAAGATATATTAATTGATTTAGTAATGAATTTTTTAGTAAATACAAAGTAGTTTGACTAATATATTATTTTTTGTTAGAATAACACCTAAATGTGGGGGTATTATGAAAAAGGTTTCTAGTAAAATAATAGTATTTTTAATTATTATAAATATTTTTTTATTATCTATTTATTTTAATGGTAAAATAAATATGTTTTATAGTCCATATCACAATTTTCCAATTATTTGGAATGATGTAAGTGATAAAGAAGCATTTTTAGATAGTTATATTAATAAATTAAAACAATATGATTTATTTGAAAAAGCTTATAAATTAGATAGTAATATGATTGATAAAAGTTTAAAGAGTATTTTATTAAATAATGAATATATAGACTTAAAAAAAATATCTGATTATAGTTCAATTACTAAAGTAGGTTTTTATAATAATGAAAATTATGAAGGAGAAACTTTTGGTTATAAAACAATCTTTTTTAATGATATATATAAAATTGATGTTAAAATTTATGAAGATAGTCCCACTGTTTATTATCACGAACTTTTACATGCTTTATTTCCTTGGAAAGAAGATAAGTATAATTTTATGTCTGAAGCAATTGTATCTATTATGGTAGATGAAAGTTATAAAATTGATAATAATTTATATTACAATGAGAAAATTATGATGAAAATGTGGATTGAGTTATTAGGTGTTGATACATTTAAGCAGGTATTAGTAAATGGTAATGTAGATAGTTTTAAAAATAGTTTATTAGAATATAATGTGTCTAATACTAAAATAGATGAAATATTAAATAATATGGATTTATATCACCAATTATTGTTAAAAGAAAAACAGTTAGATAATATATATTTAGAGAAATGTTTAAATGATATAAATGATATATATAGATATCTTAATAGTAATAATTTGGAAGAAAATAAAATATTAGATGCATATATGAAAGAAATTTATAAAGAAAATGATAATTTATATTATGTTTATTTAGATTCTGATAATTATAAATATTTTATTAATTATCCTAATACAACTTTTTATAATTATTCAGATGGAGTAAATATCTTTAAAGTGAATTTAGAAAAGTAGGTGTAAAGATGTTAAAAAAATATAATAAAATGAGTAAAAAGATAGATGAAAAAGGGCCATTAAAACAATATGATGTAAATTATATTAATAATTGTACAAAAAAATATTTTAATCATATTTTTACCGAAGAAGAAATCTTAGCTATTGCTTTTGGTGTTGCGATTGGAAGAGTTAAAAGTGTAGATGATTATCCTTTATTTAACAAGGTTATAAAAATGCAACCTGATCTAAAAGAAGATTTAACTAATTTATTAAAATACATAATATTGGCTAGTAGTAATTATAATTTTAACATTTATAAAAATGCTTCATTAGCTTATTCTTTTAAAAGTAATTATAATAAATTAAATGAAAAACAAAAAGAATATCTTTCTAATAAACGTGTAAAGGTTTCTAATCCTAAAAACAATAATGGCAATATTTCTTATGCTTTATATCGTAATTATAATATATTTTTAAAAAATATATTTAATCCTGAACGAAAGTATGACATTAAAACATTAAATTATTATATTGATTATAGTAAAATTTATTTTGGCAATTGTAATAATATACTTACAATATTACAAAAGTTATATAGTAAAGTTAAAATTACAAAGTATAGTACAAATCAATTATATGATTTATTTAAATCATATTTAGAAAAAATAAGAAAAGATATAAATGAAAATCATTATGATAGTTTTGAAGAATTTAATAATATTTATTTAAAATTACGTGGTGTAGATTTAGGAACTTTTAATGAAGAAATTACTCAATTACACAATTATGCTTTAAATAAAAATTTATTATTGTTAATTAAAGATGTATTTAATCATAAAAAAACACTTAACCAAATTTGTGGAGAATTAGGAAAGAATAAGAATGATTTACTAACCGAGTTAAAAGAAATAGATTTAGAAATATATATAAAATTAATTGAATTAGAAGAAAATAGTAAAACGCAAGATAGACAAAATAAAGAATCTAAGTATAATTATTTTATCAATAATATGAAAATTGTTAGTAATTTTATTAAGGGAGAAAATTTTATACCAATTTATTATTATTCTTTAACTGAAGTTAATATAAATGAAATGATATTAAAATTAGGTAATAACGGTCAAATAGATCTTATGAATTATTTAAATAATGCTTATTATAGTAATCAGGAATTATATGATAAAGTTAAAATGATTCAATTCAAAGAAGAAATTGGTGATAAGGGAATAAATGAAATTGCTAAAATTATTAAAGAAGAAAAATTACCTAAATGTTATGGAGTTATTAGTTATTTAGTTAATTTATATAACGATGGTACTTTAAACGAATTTAAGAAAGATAATGTAAAAAGGTTAATATTAAATGAAGAGAAAAGAAAATAAATTTTTAATTAAACAAACTTTAGATAATATTTATAGTGGAAAACATTCTTTGTTTTTAAATTCTTTAGTTTTTAATAGTGTTGTTAAAGAATTAAATAAAAATAATTTTAAATATAGTGTATATGAACCATTTCCTGATAGTGATTATAAAATTATTTATACTAGGGCTAAACCTAAAGTAATATGTTTAAAAATAAATTCGTATAAACCATTAGTTCATCAAGCTATAATGGGAAGTTTATATGCTTTAAATATCAATGAAGGTTATTTTGGAGATATTATTGCTGAACAAGAAAGTTATGTTTTTATTTTAAAAAGTATGGTTTCTTATATAAAAGATAATTTAAATTATATTGGTTCTAATTTAGTAACACTAGAAGAAACTAATTTAAAAAATTATGAAAGAAAATATCTTGATCTTAAATTATTAGTACCAAGTTTAAGATTAGATATTGTTGTATCTAAAATCTGTCATGTTAGTCGTAATCAAGCTAAAAGAATAATAATTAATGATGATGTATTAGTTAATTATAATATACAAAACAATATTTCATATATATTAAAAGATAATGATGTATTTTCCATAAAAAAGATTGGAAAATTTAAATATATAGAAATTATTAATAAAACTAAGGGGAATAATTTAGTTATTTTAGTAAAACAATATATTTAGCTTGTTAATTTTAAATAGTTATGTTACAATTATTATGTAGTCTAAAGAGTAGGTGAGATAGTGGATAAAACAAAAGTTTTTAATTGTAGTAATTTAGATACTATCTATATTAAAACAGTTTTAAAAGAAGTTGTAAGTTCATTAAGAGCTAAAGGATATGATCCTAAAGTTCAAATTATAGGTTATTTAATGAGTGGAGATCCTGGGTATATTTCTAATTATAATGATGCTAGAAAAAAGATAACTAATATTGATCGTGCAAAGATATTAGAGGTTATTATTAAGGAGTATTTTGAAATATGCGATATTTAGGTTTAGATTTAGGGACTCGTACATTAGGTTGTTCGATTTCTGATGAAACAGGACTTATTGCTTCAACTTTAAAAACAATTCGTTTTAATGATTCTGATTATGATTTTTTACTACCTAAAATAGAAGAAATTGTAAATGAATATGGTGTTAAAACAATTGTTTTAGGGTTTCCTAAAAATATGAACAATACAATTGGACCAAGAGGAGAGACTACTATTGAGTTTAAGAACAAATTAGAAGAATATTTAAATATTGAAGTAGTATTACAAGATGAGAGATTATCAACTGTAGAGGCAACAAATTATATGATTGCTGCTGATATGTCTAGAAAAAAAAGAAAAAAGAAAGTTGATAGTTTAGCGGCTAATATTATATTACAAACATATTTAGATAAAATGAGAGGAAGATAATAATGACAGAAGATATGACTTTTACAGTAGTAAATGATGAAGGGAAAGAAATTAAATGTGATGTCTTATTTACATTTGATTCTGATGAAACAGGAAAAAATTATATAGTATATACTGATAATACTAAAGATGAAAATGGTAATATTAAAGTATATGCATCAATATATAATCCTGAAGATACTACAAAATTAGAACCAATTACAAGTGAAAAAGAATGGAAAGTAATTCAAATTGTATTAGATGAAGTAATGGCGGAAGCAAAAAAAGAAAATGAAGGACAAGCATAGTCCTTTTTGTTCGTATGGCGAAAAAAAAGAGAAGATTAAAAAAATCAGTTAAAATTGCTTTAATCGTTATTACATTTATAATTTTATCAATAATAATTTGGGGCATTCAATATAATTTAGGGTTAAGAGCTGTAGATAAGAATGGTAATAGTATAAAAATTACAATTGAATCAGGAGATAGTTATACAAGTATTGGTTCATTTTTAAAAGAGCAAAAATTAATTCGTTCTGAATTATATTATAAAATATATATTAAAACACATAATTTAAATGCTTTAGTACCTGGTACTTATACATTAAATCAGACAATGGATGTTCCAACTATTATAAAAACACTTGGTTCTAAAAGTGAAGATGAAGCTATTACTTTTAGGGAAGGATTAAACATTAGACAAATTGCAAATATTGTAGAAGAAAAATTAGGTATTAAATCGGAAGATTTTATTAATACTATAAGTGATACTTCTAATTTAGATAAATGGATTAATGAATATTGGTTCTTGAGTGATAAAATAAAGAATAATGAGATATATTATCCTTTAGAAGGTTATTTATTTCCTGATACATATCACTTTATTAAAGGAACAACATCAGTTGAAATAATAGAAAAAATGTTGGATAATACTGAAAAAAAATTAGAACCTTATAAAGATCAAATAAAAAGTAGTACTCATAGTTTTCACGATATACTAACAATGTCTTCAATTTTAGAGTTAGAAGTAGCTGCATCAAGTGATCGTAATGGTGTTGTATCAGTATTTTATAATCGTATTGCAAATGATATGCCACTTCAAGCTGATGCCACAACATACTATGCTGAAAAGTTAGAATTACATGAACGTGATTTATATCAAAGTGAACTTAATTCATGCAATGCTTATAATACACGTTGTCAAACAATGTTAGGTTTACCAGTTGGACCGATTTGCAATCCAGGAATAGAATCAATTGAGGCAACATTAAATCCAACACCATCAGATTACTTATATTATGTTGCTGATAATCAAGGAAAAACTTATTTTGCAAGAACTTATAGTGAACATAATAAAATTATTGCTAATTTAAAAGCAGAAGGGTTGTTTGAAAGATGGGATTAGAAGAATTAGAAGTTTATGCTAAAGAATATAATATTCCAATTATGCAAAAAGAAGGAATTGATTTTATGTTAGAATATATTAAAAAAAATAATATTTTAACTATATTAGAAATTGGTTCAGCAATTGGTTATTCAGCTATAAGAATGGCGTTATTAAATCCTAATATCAAAATAGTAACTGTAGAAAGAGATATTGAAAGATATAACGAAGCTGTAAAAAACATAAAAAAATTTAATTTAGAGAGTCAAATAACAATTTATAATTGTGATGCTTTTGATTTAAATTTAGATGAAAAGTTTGATTTTATATTTATAGATGCTGCTAAAGCACAATATATAAAATTTTTTGAAAAATTTAAAATTAATTTAAAAAATGATGGAACTATATTATCAGATAATCTTAATTTTCACGGACTTACACATACTAAAGAAAGAATTGAAAGTAGAAATGTAAGACAATTAGTTCGGAAGATTAATAATTATATTGAATTTTTAAAAACAAATCAAGAATTTACTACACAATTTTATGATTGTGGTGATGGAATAGCTATTAGTAAAAGAAGAAATAACTAAATTCTTCTTTTTTGTTTAATTTTGGCAATATAAATATTTCTTTAACCCGCATATTTTTATTAGTGAAATACAAACTAATAAAGAAAGGAGGAAATATGTTAAAGAAATTATTTTTTTGTACAATATTATTTTTTACTATGACTAATGTATATGCTTTAGATAGTAAAGTTGTTAATAATCAAGAAGAATTAAAAGAAGCTTTAAGTGATTCAAAAATTACAACTATTACCTTAGGAAGTAATATTGAAACAACTGAAAAAATTAATATTACAAGACCAGTTACAATCGATGGTGCAGGATATACTATTCGTTATGTTGGTAAATTTGGTTCTTCACAAAGTAGTTCTAATACTGTTTGGGGCGGAATTTATGTTTTACATTTTTATAAAACAACGGGAACTTTACGAAATATTAAATTAACTGGTGGAAATGCAGGTTTATTAATAAATGGTTCACAAGTTAAATTAGAAGGAACCATTGATGTATCTGGAAATGGTTTTGGGGGAATTGAACTTGGTAAAGGTAGTGGAGTAACAGAAAGTTCACATGCAATACTTGATAGTAATACTAAACTAGTTAATACTACTGAATCTAGTGATAATCCAACATTATGGGTTCCGAAAGATACAGATGATTCTATTTTAGAAATAGATGGAGTAAAACAAGAGTTAGAAGCTGGAAATGAATTATCTTTAGAAGAGATAGTAGAATTATTTGATATAGAAGAAAATCCTGAAACTAGTGATTCAATAATTATATATAGTATAACTTTTATATTAAGTATACTTACATTAATTTTTATAAAACAAAAGGAAACTATTTAGTTTCTTTTTTTATTAGTTTTGCATGAACTACAATACGATTTCCAAAATCATCTAAACAAGTTGATAAAGTAATAATTTTATCGTTGTTATTAATGCTAGTATTAAAGTTATGAATACTACGATCTTTAATTGTTTTAATAAATTTGTTAAAACTTTCATCATTAAATTTAGTTGTAATATAATAACTTTCTTTATAAATAGTATAAACACTAAATATTTGCCAAAGACTATTATAGTTTAAAGTAGATAATTTAATTAAGTGTAGAGATTTATTATTTAACCAATCTTCAGTTAAAACATTATTTAAAGTTCCAAACATTGTTCCATCCAATCTTCCATGACCATAAATAATATTATTTTTATCTAGCAAATTAGAACTATTTCTGTAATCAGCATATATCCATCCAGCTTTAGAATAATTATTATTAAAAGAATGTGTTAAATAATAATCATTATTACTACTTTGAACAATAGGATAATTAATATCAGTACCTAATACTTTTATATAGCCAATTACATCATTATTAATACTTTTCAAATCTTTAAAGTCAACATTCATTAAACTTTCATCTTTGTATAAAAAATAAGAATCATTTAAATTATTAGGTGGATTAATTAAAACATTACTATCTTTATTATTTATAGAAACATTATCACTTATAATATTTGTCATATTTTTAATATCATTTTTATCTTTAAACCAAGTAATAATAAGATAAAGAGAAAGTGATAAAGTAAAAATACAAAAATAAATAATTAATTTTTTAAACATTTTATCACCCTAATAATATTTTGGAAATATAATAAATAATTATTCAAAAAGATAAAAATGTGATATGATTATAGTGGGGAATATCATGATAGAAGAAAAATTAAATAGTTTAAATAAATCGAAATTTAGGAGTAGTTTTAAATTAAAACAAAAAGATATAGAATATGTAAGAGAAAAAGGATTAGATAAAATAAAAGAACATGCATATGATTTTATAAATAAAAGATTAGCTCCTGCATATCCTAAAAATGATGGAAAACAAACACCAATGAAAGGACATCCAGTATTTATTGGACAACATGCAACAGGGACTTGTTGTAGAACTTGTCTTTATAAATGGCATCATATTCCCAAAGGTAGAGATTTAACCAAACAAGAACAAGAATATGTAGTAGATTTAATAATGACATGGATAAAAAAACAAATATGAAAGGAGAAAAATGAAAAAAGGGATACTTATAACTTTGACAACACTAGGTATATCGACAATTGGTATTATGTCAGTTTCAGCTTTAACAAACTGTGATACTAAAATAGATATATTATCTAAGTTAACTGGAAAAAGTAATGAAGAAATAATCGAAGAAAAAGTTAATGAAGATAAAACTTTAAGTGAAATAGCAGAAGAAAATAATGTTTTTACTGAATTTAAAGAACAAACAAATAATAATAAACATGGTAATAGAAATCATGGTAAAAGAATGCATAAAAATTGTAATTTAGGAGGATAGTTATGGAAAAAGCAAAAGTTTATTTTACAAAAAATATTACACCTGAAAGTTTAGTTGAAATTTATAAAAAATTAAATATTAACTTACCAGGTAAAGTAGCAGTAAAATTACATTCAGGAGAAGATGGTAATCAAAATTATGTAAAACCAGAATTTGTTAAAGAAATAATAGATTATGTAAATGGTACTGTTGTTGAATGTAATACAGCTTATGAAGGAGCTAGAAATTCAACTGAAAAACATAAAGAATTAATTGCTAAACATAATTGGAATAAATATTTTGATGTTGATATTATGGATTCAGTTGGTCCAGATAAAGTATTAGAAATTCCAAATGGAAAAGTAATAAAAGAAAATTATGTTGGAAAAAATATTGATAATTATGATTCAATGTTAGTTTTATCACACTTTAAAGGACATCCTATGGGTGGATATGGTGGAGCATTAAAACAATTATCAATTGGTGTTGCTTCAAGTGAAGGAAAATCATGGATTCATAGTGGTGGTAAAACCAAAGACCAAACTATACTTTGGGACAATTTAGCAGAACAAGATAAATTCTTAGAAGCAATGGCTGATGCAGCCTCATCAGTTCATAAACATTTTAATAACAATATTGCATACGTAAGCATTATGTGTAATTTATCAGTAGATTGTGATTGTTGTGCAGTTGCTGAAGATCCATGTATGAAAGATATTGGTGTACTTGCATCTCTAGACCCAATTGCTATAGATCAAGCTTGTATTGATTTAATTTATAATTCAGAAGATCCAGGTAAAGATCACTTTATTGAAAGAGTAGAAAGTAGACATGGACTTCATACAATAGAAGCTGCAAAAGATTTAAACTTTGGAACAACTGAATATGAATTAATAGATATAGATAATTAATCAAAAGAAAAACCTCATCCATTAGATGAGTTTTTTTGACATAAAAAAATGCTATACTATAAATAGTGATAACATAGTAAGGAGGATAATCATGAGAATGTCTACTAGAAAAAGAAAGAATATTATTATAGTAATTTTAATGGTAATGGTAGTAGGAATGACTATAGGTTATTCTGCATTAAGTAGTTATTTAACAATCAATGGTACATCAAATATTACAAGTGACTTTAATATTCAAATAACAAATATAGAATTTAATGAAGAAAGTTCTAGTGGTGCAACAGATGTAGAAACAAGTGGGGTTGGTACTACAACAGCATCATTTAAAACAAACTTAGAAAAACCAGGTTCATATGCAGTATATGATGTAACAGTAGAAAACAAAGGTAACTTAGATGCATATTTAAATAAACTTACACTAAATCAACCAAGTGCTTCATATTTTTATTTATCAACAACTGGAATAAGTGAAAATTCGAAATTAGCTGTAAGTAATCGAACAACTTTTCAAGTAAAAATAGAGTGGGGTAGTTGGGCAACAACAATACCAGAAAAAGATATAACATTTAGTATAGAACTTGAATATAGTCAAGATACAAATTATGTAGGTCTTCCTGCCAATACGTTATTAGAAGCAACAGAAAAACAATTATCACTTAGTGAAACATATAATTATTTAGATGGAACATATTTAAAAGGGAAACAACGTGGAAACTATGTATGGTTTAATGGATTTATGTGGCGAATCATGGGTAAAAATGCAGATGAAAGTATTCGTATGATTACAGAAGAAAATGTAACATCAATTCCATGGGGAGCAGAAGATACAGCTGAACAATATGATAGTAGTTATGTAAATGATTGGTTAAATAATTATTTTTATCCAAAATTAAAAAATAATGAATGGTTAGTAAAACAAACATGGTGTAGTGAAACAACAGATAAACCATCAGCAAGAACAACTTGTTCAAATAATTTATCAACAACACCACAATATGTAGGATTATTATCACTAGATGAATATAATTTAGCAAATGAGTCATCAAGCTATTTATATAATTCACCAACTTTTTGGACATTAACACCACATAGTGCTTCTCGTGCTTGGCATGTGATCAGCTATGGTAATGCGAGCACTTCTCTTTCCATTGCGATCGGGCTTCGTCCAGTTATAAATCTCTCATCTGAAATAACCATTACCGGAGGTAATGGTACTCTAACTGATCCCTATATGTTCGAAGATAAGAGTAGTGGTGTAACAGGAACATTAAAAGATAATAGTCAGATAGGAGAATATGTAACATATGCTGGAAGAAATTATCGAGTAGTAGAAACAAGTGAAAGTGGAACAAAATTAATACTAGATGGATATTATGATAGTAATAATGATGGAACTATAGATTCATCAGATAAAATGGCATATGGAACAAATTGTACATTATGTACAACAATAAATGAAGATAATTTCATAAATTGGTTAAGTAAGAATAATGAAGGTGAAAAAGCTAAACTTGCAAGTACAACATGGTATCGAGGAAATTATTGGACTGGTGGAAATTATAAAACAAATTTAGAAAGTACAAGTAACTCATATGTTGGAAGTGTAGGATTAATAAGAGTAGGAGAAATGTTGTCAGGACAAAGTGAGACTATCCTTTCAAAAAATCATACTGTTGCAAATGATTATAATAATGCACAATATTATTGGACTGCAACACCATATAGTGCTTCTAATGCTTGGTATGTGAGCAGCGTTGATCGTGCGAACAGCACTTCTCTTTCCAGTGCGCGCGGGCTTCGTCCAGTTATAAATATCTCATCTGAAATAACCATTACCGGAGGTAATGGTACTCCAAATAGTCCATACCAAATATAAAATAATATTTAATTAAGGGATGTGATGATACATCTCTTTTTGTGTAAATAAATGTATAAAAATAAATTGGTTTAAAAATATTAATTGTTCTTACTTGATTATGTTGTATAATAGAAATGGTGAAGATAATGAAAGAGTATTATAGGAAAACGGTTGATGAAATATTAAAAGAATTTAATACTTCACTTAATGGGTTAGATTCTAAGGATATTAAAAATATACAAAAGATATATGGTAGAAATGAATTAAAAGAAAGTGGAAAGAAAAGTAAGTTTTCTATTTTTGTTGATCAATTTAAGAATGTAATGATTATATTATTAATTGTAGTTGGATTCTTATCTTTGATTTATGCCATTGTTACTGGTGGAGATTATTTAGATCCTATTGTTATTTTAGGTACTACTGTTATTAATTGTTTTATGGGGTATTTGCAAGAATCTAAAGCAGAAGATGCCATTAGTAAGTTAAAAAAATATTCTGTTTCTTATGTTTTAGTTAAACGTAATAATAAATATAAACGTATTGATTCTAAAAAGTTAGTTGTAGGGGATTATATATTACTTGAAGCTGGTGATAAAATTCCGGCTGATGCGAGAATTGTTAAAAGTTATTTTGCTAAAGTTAATGAATCAATATTAACTGGAGAAAGTGGAACAGTTTCTAAAGATAATAAAGATATTGATAAAGAAGTTTTAATTTCTGAAAGAAGTAATATGGTTTATTCAGGAACTGTTTTAGTTGCTGGAAAGATTGAAGCTATAGTTGTGGCTACTGGTATGTATACAGAACTTGGTCGTATTGCTTCTAAAGTTGATACTAAGGTAGAACCTGTTACTCCTTTAGAAGTTAAAGTAGAGAAAGTTAGTAAATTTATTTCTTTAGTTGCTACTTTCTTAGTTACATTTGTTTTAATATATGGTTTAATTAATGGTTTTGATGCGATTGAAATAGTAATGTTATGTATTTCGATGATTGTTGCTAGTGTTCCAGAATGTTTACCAATTGCCATAACGGCTACATTATCAATTGGTGTTAGTGCCATGGCTAAGAAAAAATCTATTGTTAGAAACTTAGCGGCAATTGAAACACTTGGAGCTACTGAAGTAATTTGCACTGATAAAACAGGAACTTTAACTAAAAATAAATTAGAGGTAATAAAAGTTTATACTGATAAAAAAATAGTAAATGAAGCTGAAATAAAAGAATATCCTAAGTTTATAGAAACTATGAATTATAGTAATAATGCTGTATTAAATAGTGATGGTACTTATAATGGAGATTCTGTTGATGTTTCTATTAAAACTTATATTACAGAAAATAAATTTAAAGTAACTAAATATAAAAATATATTAGAGTTACCATTTGATTCTGATCGTAAAATGATGAGTATGATTTATAAGGGAACTAGTAATGATATTATATTTAGTAAGGGTAGTTTAGAGTCTTTGTTAAATCGTTCTAAATATGTTTTAATTAATAATAAAGAAGTTAAATTAACTAAAGAATATAAAGAAATGTTTTTAAAACAAGAAAAAGAATTTTCTGATAGTGCTTTAAAAGTTTTAGCTTTTGCTTATAAAAATATTACTAATAAAATAGAAAAAGAAGAAGATTATTTTGCGGAAGAAAATGATTTAGTTTTAGTTGGTTTAGTTGGATTAAAAGATCCTGTTCGTGATAATGTTATTGAATCTATAAAAGCTTGTAAAAGTGCTGGTATTAGACCAATTATGGTAACAGGGGATAATTTACCTACAGCTTTAAGTGTGGCTAAAGAAATAGGTATTTGTAAAAATGATTTTGAAGGAATTAATGCTAGTGAATTAAATAATTTAAATACTAGAGATTTAATGCGTTATGTAAATAAATATTCAGTATTTGCTCGTGTTAGTCCAGAACACAAATTACAAATAGTAAAAGCTTTACAAAAGAAAGGTAAAGTTGTGGCTATGACAGGCGATGGAGTTAATGATGCTCCTGCTATAAAGCTAGCTAATGTTGGTATTGGTATGGGTAAAAGTGGAACTGATGTAACTAAAAGTGTTTCTGATATATTGTTATTAGATGATAGCTTTAACACTATTACAACAGCTGTTAAAGAAGGAAGAAGAATATACGATAATGTTATTAGTAATATTCTTTATAACTTATCTAGTAACTTTACGGAGATTGCTATAATTTTATTTGGTTTATTTACTGGTAATACAATAATTTCAGCAATACATGTTTTATATATTGATTTAGTTGCTGATACACTTCCTTCAATTACTCTTGCTTTTGAAGGATATTCTAAAGATATAATGAATCGTAAACCAAATGGTTTAAATAAACGTATTTTTACTAATTATTTTACTTCTTTCTTAACAACTTCAGTTATTATAGAAACATGTTTAAGTCTATTTATTTATTTTCACTTCCTATCCCTTGGTGTAGGAATTGCTCAAACACTTGCTTTATTAAGTATAATTATAAATGAATTTGTTTTTGCTTATAACTGTCGTTCATTAAAAGAAAGAATTCATAGAAGAGGAATATTCTCTAATAAGTATTTAAATTTAGGAATATTATTCTTAATGTTTATTCAAGTTATAGTATTCTTTACACCAGTTGGAAGTATCTTTGGTTTAGAAGCTATTACACTAAGTCAATTTATTTATGTATTTATAGTTAATATTTTATCTTTTGTGATAATTGAATTATTAAAACCAATCTTAGTTAAGAGTTTTAAAGATGAATAGTAAATCTATATGATTTACTTTTTTTTATGTTATAATGTTATTGTAAAATAAATTTTATAGGAGTGTGAGAGTGTGAAGAAGAAAGTTTTTATTGGAATAGGAGTAGTTTTAGCTTTAATTGTTATTACAATTGGTTATTTTGTTGTAACTGATTTAAATCAAGAAAGTAAACTAGAAAATGAATTAATTGAAATTAGTGATATGATTAATGGTGATGATGTCGATATCGATGCAGTGTATGACCGTTTAAATAGTACAGTTACTACTGGAGATTATAAAGTTGTTGAAATTGCTTTTAAAACTTATTTAAAAGATAATTTTTATAATACTTTAAAAATAGCTGAAATTTTAGAAGATGAAAAACTTGTAAATATTTTAACACCAGAAAATTATTTAAATGATGGTAAAGACTTTATCAAAACAAAAGAGTATATTACAACAACTAAAACAAACTTAGAAAAATATAAACAATCATATATTGAATTTTTTACTGAAGAAAAAGCTATGTCATATATTAATGATAAAGGATTAGATGATTACTATATTGATTTATATAAAGATTCATATGTTGGAGATATTGAAAATGAATCTAGTGAAGATATAAAAGTTGTAGAAGAATCTATTGATGATATTATTGAATTTTTAAATGTTTCAGAAGAAGTTATTAACTTTTTAATAGAAAATAAAGATTCATGGAATATTGAAGGCAATAATATTGTGTTTAGTAATGATGAACTTTCTAATAAATATGATAGTTTATTAGATAAATTAATGTAATGTTAAAAAAACGGGCATAAAAGCTATTAATGTTTGATAGACTTTTATGTCTTTTAATTATATAATGTAGATGAGGTGAGACAATGAATATTGGGAATAAATTATATCAAGCTAGAAAAAATATTGGTATGTCACAAGAAGAAGTTGCCGAAAAATTAAATGTTGCAAGACAAACGATTTCAAAATGGGAACAAAATGAAACAATACCAGATTTAAAACAAGCAAGTGCCTTAGCTAACCTATATAATAAAGAAATTAATGAATTAATAAGTGATGATGAATATAAAGAAATAAAAGAAGTTTTAAAAAATACTAATGAAAAGAATGTAGATAAAATTAATTGGACTAAAGTTTGGAGTAAAAAATATCCTGTTTTAGGAACATATCAAAATGAAGTAGATGTTAATTATTATAGTAAAGAATTAAAAAATTTATTAGATAAATTAGAACAAGATTATAATTATAGTAAATTAGATGCCATGTTAGTCTTAAAAGACATTTTAGCTCATACTTGGAAAGGAAATAAATAATTATGAAAAAAGAAAAAGCTTGTGGAACAATTATTATTGATAATGATAAAGTTTTATTAATTAGGCAAAAACAAGGATTTTATGGCTTTCCTAAGGGACATGTTGAAGGAAATGAAACTGAAGTAGAGACAGCTATTCGTGAAACAAAAGAAGAAACTAATTTAGATGTTGTTGTTGATGAAAGTAAACGTTTTGAAATTTCATATATTGTTAATGATAATATTGATAAAAAAGTTGTTTATTTTTTAGCTAAATTAACAGGTGAAAATAAAGTTGTTGCTCAAGAAGAAGAAATTAATGAAGTTATTTGGGTAGATATAGATAAAGTAGAGGATATACTTACTTTTGATAATTTAAAAGAGTTATGGAAAGAAGTATTAAAAGAGGTCAGGTAGTAGAAAACTCTTGCTTACCAGGATTTGTGAAATTTGGTTATATTTATAGGATGAATTCATATTCATCTTTTTTTGTCTACGATCCGTAGGGTGACTTTTCTATAAAATTATATTATTATTAAATTAGAAAGAAGGCATTTTATGAGTAATAAAATAATTAATTATTATGTAATTTTTATGATAATATTATTTATAATTTTTAATTTAATATTAGTTAATTTAATAATATGTGGAATATTATATAAAGTTTTAATTTTTCTATTGATTATTACAAATAGTGTAATATTAATTTTATTTAGAAAAACAATTAAACATAAAACTTTAATAATTCTTATATATATTTTATTGTTATTTTTATCTAAAGATTTAATGCAATGTATATTTGCATTATCAAACGTTATTTTTTTATGTGTAATTGGTTTTTTAGAAAGTCATGTAATTAAAATTATATCTATACTTATCACATTATTTATTTCTATATATTTACCATTATATTTTATAATTTTAATTATATTTGGTAGTAGCTTAGATAATAAAAATAACATTTATGAAGATACACATTATTATTGTAATAATCATTATGAAATATATATTTATTCTAGTGGAGCAATGGATAGTTCTCATTATATTATTGGTGTACATTATGAACTTTTAAATATTGATGATATAATTAATATAACTTATAGAAAAGGTAATGAGGTTTCTTTAAAAGAATATAGTGATTATTTGAACAAAAACAATTGTAAGTTAGTAGGTGAAAATAATGGATTTAAATAAAATATCTACTTTTATTAGAACTAGAAGAAAAGAATTAGGTATGACACAACAGGAACTTGCTTTAAAATTATTTGTAACAGAAAAAGCTGTTTCTAGATGGGAAACAGGAAGGGGAACTCCCGATATTTCTCTTTTAATTCCATTATCACAAGCACTAAATGTTGATATATCAGAAATTTTAAGTGGTGAAAGTAAAAAAACAGAAGTAGAAAAAATAATTGAATATAATGAATTTAATAAAAAACATAAGTTTAATTTACAATTTAAATTAATAATTATGTTATATGTAATATCTATTTTATTATTTTTAATATATTTACGTTTTGAATATGATCCAAGTATTAAATTAAATTATTTTATTAGATTATTTATAACATTTACATCTTCACTATTAATAATAATTGCTAATAAGTTTTATAGTAATAATTGCGTAGAAAAATTAGAAGAGAAAAAACATATTACAACATTCTCACAAATTATAGTTTTCATTTATTATATTATTTTTATATTTAATATGGTTATCTTTGCTAGATATAATTCCATTAATAGTTATAATTTAATACCATTTAAATCAATTGGTAATATTATTATTAATGGTAACTTATATTCTATCGTAATAAATATATTAGGAAACTTTTTAATATTTATGCCACTTGAATATTTTATTATTGAATTATTTAAAATAGAAAAATTTTGGTTAAATTTAATAACATCAATTTTGATTTTGTTTATAATTGAAATTTTGCAATTTATTTTTAAAGTTGGCGTTTTTGATATAGATGATATTATATTATGTAGTTTAGGAATGATAACTTTTTATAATTTTTATAATTATTTTAAAAGAAAACTTTTTTAACAATGATTGATATGTTATACTATCTATAAGAAGTATTAAATAGGTAAAGTAGGTGTTGAAGTTTATGAATTATATTGTTAGTGATAAAAATAAAGATTATATTAAAGTAATTGAAAAAGTTATAAATGAAAGAAAAAAAGAAATATTTGATTTTTTTAAAAAAGAAGAATGCAAATTAAATTTTAATGTTTATATTTATGATACAAAAGAAGAATTAGTAAGTGGTTTAAAAGATAGAGGATTTAAGGGTAGTCCTGATTATATGGTTGCTTGTTTTAAAGATGAAGATAACTCTCTTAATTTCTTTGTTCCAAAAGATAATCCTAAAGATAATGAATTTTCAAAAGAAGAATATGATGATGTTATATTTCACGAATTAATTCACGCTATAGAATATGCTTTGTTTGGTGAAAAACCAGAATGGTTTAATGAAGGTATTGCAATATATTTAGATGGAACTTATTCTAAAGGAATGAAATATTTATTTGATAATTATATTAATAAAACTCTTATTCCTAGTTGGGAAGAAATCGAAAACGAATTTGGAATGCATAATTATGATAGTTATGATTATGCTTATATAATGATTAGTTACTTAATAGAAACTATGGGACATAATAATTTTTTAAAGCTACTTGAAGATGAAAATTTATTTAATAAAACAAAAGAAAATTTATTATTAAAAGCCATTTGTTATTATAATGAATTAATATATGGAACTAAGTATCACAATGCTGATTTAAATAATCCACATTGGTTATTTCATGGAAGTTCTAAAAAGTTAGATGTTTTATTACCACATCAAAGTCATGATTCAAATAATAATAAAATAAATATAGATAATGCTTTATTTGTTACATCTTCTTTAAAGATTGCTTCTGCTTATGCATTTAAAGATAGTATTAAAGAATATAGTAAAAATTTAGATTGGAATTTTGAGGTTACAAACTCTGAGAATTATCCAATTATGACTATGGAAAACGTTAATATAAAAGAAAATTTAGAAGGTTATATTTATGTCTTTTGTAATAATGGAAAAGCATTAAATGAACCAAAAGATTCATTACAATTTAAAATATATGACAAAGTTATTCCATACGATGTAATGGAAGTAAAGTATAATGATTATAAAGATAATTATCAAGTTATAATGAAATGATTTTGAAAGTAAAATAAAATTAAATTAGGAGTGAAATTTATTATGAAAAAAGAAAAATTATTTAGAATTTTAAGTTTAATTTTTATGATTATAACTTTTATTGGTGCAGGATATGTGTTATATAATAAAGGATAAGTAAGTGCTGGCTATGCAGTCATACCAAGTTTATTTTGTGCAATATTCTCTCAATTGGCAGTTTATGAGAAATTTAGAAATAACAAGTAAGTTATTAAAAAAGAAGTATTAAAAGATAATGATAAAAAAATAATAGTTAATATATAAATTATTTTTAAAAAATGTATGATAAAAAAAACTGGAGGAGTTAAAAGATATATGAAAAATATTATAAAAATTAAACCAAATTTATTTATATTTTGTTCGTACAAAGAGAATGGAAACATGTCTCGAAAATATGGAAATAATGAAGAAGTAAAAAGAAATGTCGATAATTTTTTTAGTAATATTAAGATTAATCAAAATGATTGTATAAATTATCACATTTTAAATAGTGATAAGATTTGTACATTTGAACAATTAGAACAAGATTTAGAAACAGATGCTGTAATTATAACAAAATGTGATCAATATGTATATTTGAATTTTGGAGATTGTATACCTTTTATAGTTTATGATAAGAAAAATCAAATATTAGGTTTTGCCCATTTAGGATGGAATAGTATTTGTAAAAAATTGCATTTAAAATTAGTAAATAAATTAGTTGAAGAATATAATTCTGAATTAAATGACTTATTATTATATTTTGGACCATCAATTTCGCAAAAGTCATATGCATTTCCAAATCCTGCTCAAAAACAAAAGGAAGATTGGAACAAATTTATAATTTATCATGATAATTTATATTATCTAGATTTGGAAGGCTATATTATAAATGATTTATTAAATATTGGTATAAATATTAATAATATTATAAAAAATCAGTTTGATACTGGAACTGATATGAACTTTTTTTCACATTATAGAAGTGTTCATAAAGGTGAAAAGGAAGGAAGATTTATTTTTGGTGTTGGACTAAATAACAAAATTTAAAAAATTGAATTTATACTTGAAAAGTAAAAAAACAGTGTGATTAAATTTAGAAAGGATTAAATTATGAATAATAATAAAATATGGGATAAACTTTATAATGCAGCATGTAAAGTTCAAAATAAAAGAGTTATTTCACCATTTATCGAAGGTGGTGGGGTATCCGCAGCTATTTTAACTAAGAGTGGTAATATTTATACAGGAATTTGTTTAGACACGGCATGTACTCTTGGAATATGTGCTGAAAGAAATGCAATATTTAATTTGTTAACGAATGGAGAATCACAAATAGATAAAATAGTATGTGTTATGTCTGATGGAAATGTTGGAACACCTTGTGGGGCTTGTAGAGAATTAATTATGCAATTAGATAAAGACTCTAGTAAAATTGAAATATTAATTGATAAAAATTCTTATGAAGTTGTTACAATGGAAGAACTAATGCCTAATTGGTGGGGAACAAGTAGATTTGATAAATAATATTTAATTTAAATTATTAGGTATAGTGGTGATTGATGTGAAAAGACGATTAAACTTAATTTTTGATGAATATAATAAAATTATATTATTATCTATATTTTTATTAGTTTCAATAATATTAGGTATATTTTTAAAAAGTACTTCTATATTTGTATGTTTAATTTTAATTTTTATTATTTTGTTTATTTATAATATCAGAAATCTTATTTATATAGATAAGTTAACTAAAATATTAAATGAAAGAGAATTAAAATTAATTGAATCAGAAATAAAGAAACCATTAATAAATGAAAAAAATAAATATATAATAACTGATCATTATATTATTAAAAAGGGATTAAAAATTGCTTTAATAAAGTATTGTGATATTGTTTTAGTATATAGAAAAAATAGATATAATATATTTAAAAATAATAGTAATTTTGAAACAATTTTTGTAATTGTAGATAATAAGAATAAAAAATATAAATTTTTATTAAGTTCTTTTGGATTACCTATTTTTGATGAAGAACCATTTATAGAAAATGTTATTAGAAATAGAAATTCAAAAGTATTATTTGGATACAGTATGAATAATATTAATGAAATAAAAAGAAAATATAATTTTAAAATAAGAAAGTAAAAAGATTTAGGATTTTCTAAATCTTTTTTACTTTATATTTTTTGCTTTAAATATATAAGATAATTCTTATTTATTTTTATTTAATTTATTTTTTATTAGTGGAATAACTTTACAACAAATCAAAATAATAGTTATTATAATAGTAAAAGTTATACCTATAGATACTAACATATAATAATTAAAATATGGCATGCAACTAATATGTAGTTTATTAATAATTTCTAATAATTCACTTTCATAATTAGAAGTTGTTAGCGCATATATTATTACATCATCATGTAAAATAACAGTTTTATAATAATATCCACTTGTAGCATATTCTTCGTGATTAAACATATTAAATGATGAAGTAGTTCTAATATTAAGATTATTATATATATCATTACCCATATTATTAAAAGTTATACTTTTTTGATTAGTAGTATCTTTATCATTAAATTTCATATAACTGATAGTATATTTACATTTTTCATCTGTTAATACATAATTATCCATAAATTCATAGTCATCATTATAATCATAATTAAGTTTACAACCGGTTTCTTTAATAACATTTTCAAAGTCTTTAATTGTGGGTTCACTAACGTTACCCATAAAAATTATAAAGAATTTTCCCACTATAATTAATAAAAATGATATTAAATAAGAAACAACAAAAAACTTTTTTCCCTTTTTCACATAAACACCTCACATACTGTATATATATTTTATCAAATATATTTAGTAAGCACAATCAATTTAAATAATTAGTTTAATATTCAATAGGATTAAGTGTAATAAAATTTAATTGTTAAAGAAACATATTATTTTATTGTAAAACTATATAAATCTTTTTTTGAATTAAAAAAAAATATAATCATATATTTTATATAGGTGATACACATGTTTTTTAAACATATACATATACGAATTAAAATAGTTTTATTAATTATCTTTGTTTTATTTTTAATAATTATTGGAAAAGTTTTTTATATTCAAGTTTTTAGTTATGATAAATTAAATGGTTATGTGAGTAATTTATGGAGTAGAAATTTACCAATCGAAGGAAATAGGGGAATTATATATGATCGAAATGGTGAGGTTCTGGCTGATAACTTGACAACAACCTCATTAGTTTTAATTCCTAATCAGATTAAAGATAAAGAGACTACGGCTAAAAAGTTAGCTGAGGTTTTAAATGTAAGTTATGAAGATATGTATGAACATGTTAGTAAAAAGTCCTCAATAGAACGTGTTCACCCAGAAGGAAGAAGACTTAGTTATGAAGTTGCTGATAAGATTAATGATTTAAAATTAGATGGTGTTTATTTAGTTAAAGAATCAAAACGAAATTATCCTAATGGAACTAGTTTAGCTCATACACTTGGTTTTGTAGGAATTGATAATCAGGGATTAAGTGGCTTAGAACTTATGTATGATTCATATTTAACAGGGGAATATGGAGCTATTAAATATTTTAGTGATGCAAAGGGAAATAGATTAGAGTTAAATGAAGTTTATGAACAACCACAAGATGGTGTTAATATGACTTTAACTATTAATAATGAAATTCAAGAATCTTTAG
>CALVZI010000054.1 GCA_944372485.1 uncultured Bacilli bacterium | reverse complement strand
GAAATGTACAAGTACGGTAGCGACTATCGGAAATTAGTCTCTGGAGGAAAAAGCGTAAGCCACCGATGAAGGAGAAATATCTAATCGTGAGATTAGATGCAGTCAAATTTATTTGACTTTTGTTCTGTAGTAATAATTATATTTATTGTAGTAATTTAGATAAATTTATAATTAAAGATTGTAATATTAATTTAGTTAATTATATAGTTTTATTTGATAATAAAATAATTTATTATAATATTATAGATAATAATTTATATTATAAATATTTATTATTATATAAATTAAAAAATATATTAGAAAATATGTAAATATATGTTAGTTTTATTGACTTTAAAAGATTAATTTATTAAAATTAATATGAAAGGATATGGTGATAAAATGATTAAAGTAGCAATTAATGGATTTGGTCGTATTGGACGTTTAGTATTTCGTTTAATGGAAGAAAATCCAAAATTTGAAGTTGTTGCAATTAATGATTTAACTGATGCTGAACAATTGGCTTACCTATTAAAATATGATACTTCTCATCGTAATTATAGAACTGATGAAATTAGTTTTGAAGGTAATGAATTAATTGTTGGGTCTCGTCGTGTAAAAGTATATGCAGAAATGGATCCTAAAAATTTACCATGGGCAGAACTTGGTATTGATGAAGTTTTTGAATGTACTGGTAAATTTGTTAAGAAAGATGCAGCTATGGCTCATATTGAAGCTGGTGCTAAGAAAGTTATTATTTCTGCACCAGCTAAAGGAGATTTAAAAACTATTGTCTATAATGTAAATCATAATACATTAGATGGTAGTGAACAAGTTATTAGTGCAGCTAGTTGTACTACAAACTGTTTAGCTCCTGTATGTAAAGTATTAAATGATGTATTTGGTATTGAAAAGGGTTATATGACTACTGTTCATGCTTATACTAATGATCAAGCAATTTTAGATGTTGCTCATAAAAAAGGAGCTAAAGCTCGTCGTGGTCGTGCAGGTGCAGCTAATATAGTTCCATCTTCAACTGGAGCTGCTAGTGCTATTGGTTTAGTTATTCCAGAAATTGCTGGTAAATTAAATGGTAGTGCAATGCGCGTACCAGTTACTGATGGTTCAGTTGTTGATTTAACTTTAGAATTATCAAGAAATACTACTGTTGAAGAAATCAATAAAGCATTAAAAGAACATGCTAATGAAACACTTGGTTATACTGAAGATCCAATTGTTTCAAGTGATATTATTGGTTCGCACTTTGGTTCACTTGTTGATGGATTATTAACAGATGTACTTGAAGTAGATGGAAAACAATTAGTAAAAGTAGTTGCTTGGTATGACAATGAAATGAGTTATAGTACACAAATGGTTCGTACTGCTGAATATTTAGGAACAATGTTATAATTGTTTCTTTTTTATTTCCAAAAAGTTATCGCTTTCTACACTTTTGGAAATATTTTTCCAAAAGTTGGCATTTATGAAATGTTAGTATATACTTATATTAGAGGTGATATCTATGATAGAAAGAACAGAATATCTTGAAAAATTAAAAAGATTTAAAGATAAAGATTTAATTAAAGTTATAACAGGAATAAGAAGATGTGGTAAATCTACATTATTTGAATTATTTATAAATTATTTGAAAGAAAATGGTATAAAAGATAATCAGATAATAAATATAAATCTTGAAGATGTTGATTATAGTTTTAAAGACTATAAAGAATTATATGATTATGTTAATAGTAAACTTGATAACAAAAAGAATTATTATGTTTTTTTAGATGAAATTCAAAATGTACCTAAGTTTCAAAAGGCTGTTGATAGTTTGTATATTAAAAAAAATGTAGATGTATATATAACTAGGTCAAATGCTTATTTATTATCTGGTGAGTTAGCAACTCTATTGTCTGGTCGATATGTAGAAATAAAGATGTTACCATTATCTTTTAAAGAATATTTAAGTGCTTTTGATGAGTCAAATAAAAGTAAGTATGAATATTTTTTAGATTATATGAAGAATGGTGGAATGCCAGGAAATATACCAATTCTTAAAGATAATCCCAATGATTTAGATACATATTTAGAAGGAATATTTACTACAATTGTATATAAAGATATTATAACGAGAAATAATATATCTGATAAAAATTTATTAGAAAATATACTTAAATTTATATTTGATAGTATAGGAAGTCCCATATCAACAAAAAAAATAAGTGATACTTTAACTAGTAAAGGAATATCTACAAGTAATCATACAGTTGAAAACTATATCACTTCATTTGTAGAAAGTTTTTTAATTTATAAAGCAGAAAGATTTGATGTAAAAGGTAAAAATTTACTTGCAAGAGATTATAAGTATTATGTTGTTGATTCTGGGTTAAGAAGTTATTTATTAGGAAAAAAAGCAGATAGTGATATGGGACATATATTAGAAAATATTGTTTATTTAGAATTATTAAGAAGAGGGTATAAAGTATATGTTGGTAAAGTTGATGAATTAGAAGTGGATTTTGTTGCTGAAAATAGAGCTGGATTAAAGTATTTTCAAGTGTCTTTATCAGTACGTGATGAAAAAGTGTTGGAAAGAGAATTAAAATCTTTACAAAAAACAGGTGATCATTATCCTAAATACTTATTAACTTTAGATATGGATTTAGAAGCTGATTATAATGGAATAACAAAAATAAATGTTATTGATTGGTTATTAGATAATGAATAAATTATTTGTTAATATAAGATTGATAAACAAATTAAAATATAATTTTATACTGCCAAATATTTAGGAACAATGTTATAATTGTTTCTTTTTTGACAATAAATTATATATGTGATATATTGTTTGCGGAAAGGAGTGAGAATATGAACATAAAATTATGTAAAAACTTGTGTATTAATAGTAATGTTAGGATAGTATATTCTCACGTATTTTAAGAATATACTTTTAAGTCTCTAAACATTACTTTGTAATGTTTTTTATATGTTTGAGGGTGAGTTTGTGAAAGAAAAAGAAATTAAAAAAGAAAAGAATAATATAAAAGATTTAAAAATAATATTACATTATTTAAAAGATAAAAAATTAAAATTAATTATTTATGTAATTATTTTAATATTAGGTATTATTCCACAACTATTATATGGATTAACTTGGGGATTTGCTTTACAAGCCTTAGTTTCTAAAGAATTAGATTTGTTTTTAATAATTTTGTCTAGTTATTATTTTATTTGTATTTTCTTTAATTGTATTGTATATATAATTAGAAATAAATTATATAAAGACTTAGAAATTACTTTTATTAGAAATGTTTCTAAAGATTTATATAGAAAAATAGATAGTTTACCATCCATTGCTTTTGAAGAAATAGGGGTTGGAGAGTTTATAAATAGATTATCACGTGATCCTGAGCAAATACTTAATTTGCTTAATAATATAATTAATTTAATTACAAGATCTTTTGTGGCTATTATAGTAGTAATTTTCTCTTTTTCTATATCTTATATATTAGGTATAGAAGTAATTGTGTTTGCTGTGTTAATGGGGATAATGTCATATATCGTTTATCCTAAAATTAAAAAAGCACAAAAAGAAATTAATAAAGAAAGAGATAATTATGTTAAAAATGCGACTGAAAATATAACGGGTATTAGAGAAATTAAATCTTTAGGAATTAAAGAAAATATTGAAAATAAGTTATTTAAATATATTGAAGAAATGTTTGTTAATGTAAGAAAAAGTAATAATTATGAAGTTAATTATAGAGCTATTAATAGTGGTATTTATTTTATTTTAGAGTTTATTATTATTGGAACTTGTGGATATTATTTTATAAGTGGACATATTGTATATGCAACATTCATGATGATGAATTCATATTTATGGCGTATTGATTATGTTGTTGATAGTTTAAGTGAATTTGTTGTAAATTATAATAAAGTTATTGTTTCTATTAATCGTATAAATGAAATATTAAATAATAAGTTATATAAAGATGAAAAGTTTGGAAATGTTGTACTTGAAAATCCTGTTGGTAAAATTACTTTTAAAGATGTAAAATTTAGATATCGTGATGAGGAAGAGGATGTTTTAAAAAATATTAATATGGAGCTACTTCCTAATCGTAAGATTGCCATTGTTGGAAGAAGTGGTAACGGAAAAAGTACTATATTTAATCTATTATTGCGTTACTTTGATGCAAGTAGTGGTGAAATCTTGATTGATGGTGTAAAAATAGAAAATTTAACTGAAAAATCATTACGTAATACTATTTCAGTTATTAGACAAAGTCCATTCTTGTTTAATATGTCTTTGCTTGATAATTTTAAATTAGTAAAACCAGATGTTACTCTAGAAGAAGTTAGAAATGTTTGTAAGAAAGCTTATATTGATGAATATATTATGAGTTTACCTAATAAGTATGATACCGTAATTGGTGAAGGTGGTATTAACTTAAGTGGAGGACAAAAACAAAGAATTGCTATTGCGAGAACTTTACTTTTAAATACAAAAATTATTTTATTTGATGAAGCCACTAGTGCTTTAGATAATGAATCTCAAGAATATATTAAAAAGACGATTGATGATTTAGTAAAAGAACATACTATTATTATTATTGCTCATAGATTATCCACAATAGTTGATGCGGATGAAATACATGTTATTCATGGAGGAACAGAAGTTTCCTGTGGAAAACATGAAGACTTAATTAAAAATAGTAAAATATATAAAAAGTTATACACAAGTGAATCATAATTAAAGAACATTTTATTAAAAATGTTCTTTTTTTCTGTGGAAAATTATATTTCTGGATTATCAATAGAAATATCTAAATTATTAGAGTTAGTATTATAATTTTTAACTATTACAAATAAAGTTATTATGGCCGCAATTAAAACTAAAGAAGAAGCGATTACTTGAATAAAAGAATCTTCTTCTTTTTTTGTGTTTATATTATTTTCATATTCTTTAACACTAGTATATAAGAAGAAAGCAAGTAGTATAGTTGCTAAAACTTTAATGAATAAAGCAATATCTAAAGCTTCTTGATCTGTTAATATAGGTTCTTTATTTTCTAATATTAACTTTTGATTATATAAAAGAACTATTGATATACCTATAGTTATTAAAAAAAGAGGGGAAGCAATTATCCGCCCATTAACTAATAATAATTGTTCATCATTATTATTCATATTTTCTTAATTCTTGTGCTTTCTTTAACTCACTAACAGTTACAAATTGATAACCTTCTTCTTTTAATTTAGGTAATATTATTTCTAAAGCTTTTAATGTTCTTTCATGTATATCATGCATTAATACAATGTCACCATCTTCAACTTTTCCAACAACTCTATTTACAATATCTTTATAGTTTTTTAGTTTCCAATCAAGTGTATCAATATTCCAAAGTATAATATCTAATGTTGTATTTTTTTTAATCTCGTCATTTACTGAACCATAAGTTGGTCTAAGTAATGTTGGTGTATAACCAATTGTATTTTTTAAAATAGATTGTGTTTGGTTAACTTGATTAAGAAAATCATCTTTATTAAGTTTAATTAACCATTTATGATTATAAGAATGATTTCCAATTTCTGAACCTTGTTCAACCATTTTAATAAGTGTTTCTTTATACATTTCAACCTTATTTCCTAGAACAAAAAACGTTCCACTTGCATCATATTTATTTAATAAATCAATTATTTTATCGGTATATTTACTAGGACCATCATCAAAAGTTAAAGCAATCATTTTTTTATTTGGATCAATTACTTTATTTTTAATTTTTTTAACTTTAAATGTATTTTGAATAGATGTACCCATTTCTATTGGAATTTTTAAATTAATATTTTCTATTGGTATTTCAACATCAACAATATCTTTAAAATTAGGAGAGTTAAAATATAAAACAAATTTTTGATCATTAAAAGTAAATAATTTAAAATTATTATACTCTGGACTTAAAATGTTATTTAATTCATTTATTCCAATACTATCTTTATATTTAGATAGTAATTCTTTTTGTACATAAGAACTTATGTATTTTAATTCTTCTTGATTTATTAAGTCTTTTAGTGTTAAAAATCTATTTTGTTTAACATCAAATACATAAGTATATAATTTACTAGTTAAGTTTTTAGAATTACTAATATATTTTTCTAAAACAATATTAATATATCTTTCGTTAGTAATATTAAAGTTATAATCAATATTTAACTCTGAGTGTTTATTGTCTAAACCATATTCTTTAATAAAATCATCATAAATAGTATTAACTTGTTTTTTTATTTCAAAATCTAATTTTTTTATATTTGTAGTTGGATAATTAATTCCAATAGTCATATTATTTTCTTTTAAAATTATTGTATTAACATTATTTTTAATTTTATAATCGTTAATAATACTAAAAACAATAGAAATACTTAATATAAGTGTAATAAGAATAATCATAATTTTTCGCATATACTTCACCAATAAATTATATTAAATATAGTCTAATTAAATACATTAAATAATAATTTGTTCATATAAAATAATAGATATGGGGGATATTATGGACTTTGTAGTAAAAAATTTTATAGAAATATTATTTAGTATTGGTTTAATGATTATAGGATTATTATTTAATAAAATAAAAAAATATTATATAAATGTTGAATCTAGTGTAATAGGGGTAAAATATTTACTTAAAACTAAAATTATAGAAGAATATGATCGAATTAAAGAAAAGGGTTATATAACTTTATATCAAAAAGAGAATATTATTTCTTTATATAATGAGTATAAAAAATTTGGTGAAGATAATTTTATTAAAGAAATAATGAATGAGATTGAAAATATAAAAGTAGAAAGTTGTAGGTGATGTTTTTATGGAAGATTTTTTACCAACAAGATTATTAGATGTTTTGATAGTCAGTGTTACATTTAGTTTTATTTTAATGGCTTTAATTCAAAAATTTAAAACTTTAAAAATTATTAATAAAAGTACAATTATTTGGGTTTTAAATACTATTTGTTCTTTTTTAGTTGGAGTTCCATTTGCTTATTCTTTTTATAATCTTTCTTGGATAGATAGTTTATGGGTAGGTCTTTTTAGTTTTATTGGAGCTCCAACAATTTATGAGGCTTTAAAGAATCAACAAATAATAACTTATAAACCAAAAAGTATTTCTGATTATGTTGAAATACCAAAAGAAAATGAGATAAAGAGGTGATAGAGTGATTTATTTAGGAAGTAATCGAATTGTTACTCAAGATTATGCAAGTCATAAATATGCGGAAGATTATGCAGGTAATCATGGTTCTATTATAAAAATGTATGGCCGCGGTAAAGTAATTAAAATTGTTAATAAATTTAAATCTCATGAGCATTCAATTAATTATAATACTTTTTTAAATAATCAAAGTAAATGGAAAGATGGGAATATTTATCACTGTACTTCAATAACAGGTACTAAGGTTGATATGAATTATGATGAATTAGGCGGTAACCAAGTTTATGTAGAAACATATGGAGAACGTGGTGAATTACTAACATTTCATTTTGCTCATTTAGATACAGTTTCTGTTAAAGTAGGGGATATTGTTGATTCTAATACTATACTGGGTACTCAGGGAAATACAGGTTTAGTACTTTCTAATAAAAGTACAAGTGATAAAACATATGGAAGTCATGTACATTTTGAAATACGTAATAAAGATGGGGTTGCAATAAACCCAAGAAATTATGCGAATGCAAATATTGTAACAAACTATCAAACGCAAACTAATCAAATAGATAAAGATAAAAAACAATTTAAAGTTATGGTTGATAGTATAAATATAAGAAATGAACCAAATACAAGTTCTAAAATATTGGGAGCGGTTTACTTAAATGAAGTATATACTATATTAGAGGAAGTAGATAGTAATGAATATACTTGGTATAAAATATTAACCGGAAGAAATGTAAGTGGTTTTGTTGCTAGTAAGAAAAACGCTAATTGGGTAGAAATAATGAATGTAAATGAAGATATAAAACCCGACATAGAAGTTCCGGATGAAGAGATAAAAGAGGAAGAAAAAGAAAATATTGTTGTAAAATATAAATTATTGTTTACTTGTAAAAAAAGTGGAATGTATTATTTAAATTTAAATGCTGGCGAAGAATTGTACATAAAAGAAAAATAATTTAAATTTGTTTAAAAATAAAGGAAATTTAATATATTTTCTTTATTTTTTAATATTATGTTTTATTTTAAAAAAATTACTTTTTAATATTATCTATATTATATAAAATTAAAATAATAAATTTTAAAATATTTTTAAAAAAACACTAAAAACCGACAAAATAAGATAAAATACAAAAAAATATAGTAAAAAACAAAGATATAAAAAAAGAAAAAAATATATTTGACTATTATTTATAAAAAGATTAAAATTGAATTATAGAAAGAATTGAGGATGTAGTATGGAAGATATAATAACTAATTTAAAAGTAATTAAAAGAAATGGTAAAAAAGTAGATTTTGATGGTACTAAAATTGCGATTGCTATAAAAAAAGGGTTTGATAGTGTCAAAGATGAAGAACTAGATGAACCAAAATATGAAGAAAAAGATATACATAAAGTTTATCATGAAGTTATAAAAAAAATAGAAAAAAATTATGAAGATAAAATAACAATTGAAAATATTCAAGATTTAATTGTTGAAGTAATGCGAAAAAAACATTATGAAGATGTTGCTGATTCATTTTCAGAATATCGTGAACGTAGAAATATTTCACGTGAAATGTTTTTTGATGATAAGAAACGTCATAAATTCTTAAAAACATTAGAAGGATTAGGACTTAAATCAGCTCATGAAGAAGATTTAAAGAGAGAAAATGCTAATATTGATGGCGATACAGCTATGGGAACAATGTTACAATATGGTTCCACTGTATCTAAAGAATTTACTAAAGCATATTTAATGAAAGAAAAATTTGCAGATGCTCATGATGCTGGTGATATCCATATTCATGATATGGATTTTATGGCAATGGGTACAACAACTTGTTGTCAAATTGATTTAAATAAATTATTTAAAGGTGGTTTTTCAACAGGTCATGGTCATTTACGTGAACCAAATGATATTATGTCTTATGGAGCTTTAGCTGCTATTGCTATTCAATCAAATCAAAATGATCAACATGGAGGACAAAGTATTCCAGCATTTGATTATTTTATGGCTCCAGGTGTTTTAAAAACATTTAAAAAACAATTAAAACAAAATATATATGATTTATTAGATTTTAGTGATTTTAAACATTTTATTAGTATGGATAAAGTTGCAACTGATATTGATAAATTAAAAACAATTGAACTTAATGTTGATGAAATATTTGCTAAATATTATAATGAATCTGATGAAGTAAAACGTTTATTTAATATGTCTTATGATAAAGCTTTAGCTAAAACAGATCGTATTACATATCAAGCTATGGAAGCATTTATTCATAATTTAAATACAATGCATTCAAGAGCCGGTGCTCAAGTTCCGTTCTCATCAGTAAACTTTGGAACAGATACATCACCAGAAGGAAGAATGGTTATTAAAAATTATTTACTTTCACTAGATTCTGGGCTTGGCAATGGAGAAACACCAATTTTCCCAGTTTCTATCTTCAAAGTAAAAGAAGGAATAAATTATAATGAAGGAGAACCAAATTATGATTTATTTAAATTATCATGTAAAGTAAGTGCTAAAAGATTATTCCCTAACTTTTCATTCTTAGATTCAACTTTTAACAAACAATATTATAAAGAAGGCGATTATAAGAGTGAAGTTTCTTATATGGGATGTCGTACTAGAGTAATGGGTGATATAACGGATCCTAAAAATGAAGTAACACCAGGTCGTGGTAATTTATCATTCACATCTATTAATTTACCAAGATTAGGTATTAAACACGGTATATGTTTAGGTGAACGTAATAAAGCTGACTTAAAAGGTTTCTATGAAGAACTTGAAAGTGTTATGGAATTAGTAAAAGATCAATTACTTGAAAGATTTGAAATTCAATGTAATAAAAGATGTTATAACTTTCCATTCCTGTTAGGTGAAGGTGTATGGACAGATGGTGAGAAGTTAAAATCAACAGATCGTTTAAGAAAGGTTTTAAAACATGGAACTTTAACATTTGGATTTATTGGAATTGCAGAATGTTTAAAAGCTTTAATTGGTAAACATCATGGTGAAGATAAAAAAGCTCAAAAGTTAGGATTAGAAATAATTGAATTTATGCGTAAAAAAGCTGATGAATATTCAGAAAAATATAATTTAAACTTTTCATTAATTGCAACTCCAGCAGAAGGTTTATCAGGAAGATTCGTTAACATTGATAAAGCTATTTATGGAAAAATTAAAGGGGTTACAGATCGTGAATATTATACAAATTCATTCCATGTTCCAGTTTATTATAATATTAGTATTGTAGATAAGTTAAAATTAGAGGGACCATATCACACTTTTACTAATGGTGGACATATTAGTTATATTGAAGTAGATGGTGATACGGCTATGAACGTAGAAGCATTTGAAAAAATAGTTCGTTTAATGCATGATAATAATATAGGTTATGGAGCAATTAATCACCCAGTAGATCGAGATCCAGTGTGTGGATATACAGGAGTTATAGGTGATGTTTGTCCTGGTTGTGGACGTAAAGAAGGAGAAGGCGTTCCAATTGAAAGAATTAGAGAAATAAAATGTGCTAGATAGGAGGAAATATTATGGAAAAAGAAAAAAAAGTTGGTGAAGGAGTTAAGTTTGAAAGAATTCGTCGTATAACTGGTTATTTAGTAGGTACTACAGATCGTTTTAACAATGCTAAAAAAGCAGAAGAACAAGATCGCGTAAAACATAGTACAAAAGGTATCTAATGAAAATACGTTTGGCTAGCTCTTTACAATCTGATAGTATTGTTGATGGAGAAGGAATTAGAACAGTTATATGGACACAAGGGTGTAGTCATCATTGTAAAGGATGTCATAATGAAATAACTTGGTCTTTTGATGATGGATTCTTAGAAGATATTGAAGAAGTAAAAAAGGAACTAAAAAATTTAAAAGGTCAAGATGGTATTACTTTATCAGGTGGTGATCCATTCTTTCAAATTGAAGCTTGTTTAGAAATTGCTAAATATGCTAAACAAATTAATTTAAATGTTTGGTGTTATACTGGATTTACTTTTGAACAATTATTAGTAATGTCTAAAAGCAATGAAAATATCATTAAATTTTTAGAAAATATTGATGTTTTAGTAGATGGAAGATTTATATTAGAAGAAAGAAGCCTTGATTTGAAATATAAAGGTTCTAAAAATCAAAGAATACTTAATGTAAAAAAAAGCTTAGAAAAAAAAGAAGCTGTTATAATACCAAAATACGATGGTTATAAAGAAATAGGTAGTATTTATAAGAAAAAAGAATTTATGTATATTTAAATTCTTTTTTGTTTACACTTTTGTCAATTTTTATATTAAATTTGTAGAATGTTACTTATTGATATTGTAATTAAAATATGATAATATAGTAAATATTGAAAGGAGATTATACA
>CALVZI010000053.1 GCA_944372485.1 uncultured Bacilli bacterium | reverse complement strand
ATAATTAGTTCGATAACTATTTTTTTTATCTTTATTTTTATATTTAGGAAAATATTTTGTTCGATAAAAAGTTTTGAAGGCATCTTCTAAATCAAATATTGCAGTTGTTAAAGCCATACTATCTACTTCTGTTAACCATGGGTATGTTTGTTTTAATAGTGGTAATTCTTTTAAACAATCATTTTTAGTTTTTTTAATTTTATTTTCTTTATATAAAGTTTCTTTTTCGTATAACATTGTATTATAAACAAATCTAGCACACCCTAAATTTTTATTTATTAATTCTTGTTGATCTATATTTGGATATATTCTAAATTTATATGCTTTATATATTTTCATAAAACCACCACCATATGTTCATGCTATCACACAAACATATGTATGTCAATAGCTTCTTGGTGCTTTTTGTAAAGAACTTTCCTAATATATAAAAAATCCGAATTATCGGATTTTAAATATGGTATACTTTTTGTTTAGATTTTTCTGAATTTTCACTATGTTCTTTTCTCAACTCATTCATAGCAATTAAAGAATATATAGCTTTTAATTCTTCTAATTTTAAATTATCCAATTTCCAAGCATAACCTTTTGGCTTAGTAGCTTTATGTTCATCAGTTTCAATATCAGCACTAAGTGGATTTGTAAGAATTTGGGTTGTATACCATAATTCTTTATTATCTTTATATGGTAAATAATCTACTGACATATATGTTCCAGTAAATCCAGCTGCTGCAAAAGCATTATCAGATTGTGGTTCTGCAACTTCACTTCTTGCTAAACCTAGTGGATGATGACGATATTCCATTCCTCTAGTAATAGGAATATTCTCGCCTTCTTTATTTTTTAAATACATTGTATCATCTGTCATATATGCAGAATCTAATGTTGGAGTAACAATTGCTTTTAATGATTTTTTTGACAAATAACCATTACGTAAAGCATCATATAATTTAATTAAATCTTCACTTGTAGAAAACACACCGGCATGACCAGCATATGGAAAGATACGTGCCTTAGGATCATGAACAATATTTAATTTATTAGCTGGTCCTCCAGTTGAAATATCTCCTTCTTTAACACCATATGAAGTATTATTTAATTTTAACGATAAATTAAATAAGCTTTCAAAATCATACTTAAAATAATCAAACGCTTTAGAAACTGCCATATACCCAATATCAGAATATTTATGTGTAAATTCAGGATTTACATTTGCTGTTTCAAGTCTATTTAACACTTCTTCATAAGAAAGACTAGTATCATCTAATCTTCCATTAGTAGTTATTTCATGATTAAATGTTAAAATTTCTTTAATTGGTAAATCAAAATTTACGTAATTAGGATTATAAAAATTTAACGGCTTTTCTAAATCAATAGCAGAAAGCTCATTTGCTTTTAATAAGTAAATAGTGGTAAATAATTTAGTAATTGAAGCTAAATCAAATTTTGTTATTGTTGTAATTGGATGATTTAACTTAACGTTTTCATTTACAATATTAGTTACACCACGAGTAACATAAACTGTAACATCAAGCTCTCCACAATTAACCTTAATTGCTGCAGCAATACCAGGTGTCAAATTATCTGAAACTAATTTTTCGGAAGCTTCTTTCATATTTTTTGTACATAATTCTATAATATCTTCCTCGCTATACTTATCAAATAAATCAGGTTCATTATGCATTAAAAAATATACACTATCTAATGATTCTCTTATTAATTCAGCTTCCTTAAAGTTACGGTTTGTTTGAATTGCTTTTAAAATTGAACATAATTTTTTTGCATTCTTTATATCAAGTTTTTCTAAATTTTTAGTACTAGTCATTTTATTTTCCCCCCACTAGTTGCATATGGTATCATATTTAATTTAAACTGTCAAATTAAAAACATCTAGCTTAGTAGATGTTCCTTTATAATATCTCTTTCATTAACCAATTTATTTGATAAATCAGCAACAGTTATATTAATATTTAAACTTTTATTTAATTGATTAGCTAAAGATTCTAAAACAGAATAATTATAAATCTCATCAGTATTTAATATTTTTAAAGTTAATTTATTTTCATCATTTAAATAATAAATAACTGTATAATATTGATTTTTGTTATTATTACCTAATAATGCAATGTGAAATATATTATAAGAATTAGATAATTCATTAATATTATTAAAATTATATTCTAATTTTATCATACCCATATTATTTTTTATACCATAATTTTTTAAACTTATTTTATCATTAAATGTATAATTTAAAGAATTATAATTTTTATTATTTATTTGTGTTAAATTAGCAATATTATTATCAACAATACCAAAATAAACTTCTTTAAAATTACCAGAATGTCTTTCACGATCCAAAGTAATAATAATAGAGTTATTATTATTTGTCAATTCATAACTTAATTTATAATCAACATCAGCACTACTTAATTTGTTAATTAATCCGTCTTGATAAAAAACAAAGCCTATAACAGCAATTATAATAGTTACAATACCGAAAATAATTCTTCTTCTTTTTTTTCTTCTCATAAAATACCCCTATACTTCTTTTAACAATTATAACATTTAATTAAAATTCTTACAATATAAAAAGTATCCAAATGGATACTTTGTGTATATTAACGTTTTGAGAATTGTGGTGCACGACGAGCTGCTTTTAAACCTGGTTTCTTACGTTCTTTACTACGTGAATCACGAGTAACAAAACCAGCTTTCTTTAAAATTGAACGGAAGCATCCTTCGTTACCTTCGTTTGCTTTATCATATTCAATTAAAGCTCTGGTGATTCCTAAACGAATTGCACCAGTTTGACCAGTGAATCCTCCACCATTTACTTTTGCATCAATGTCAAATGTTTCTTCTGTACTAGTTGCAACTAATGGTTGCATTAAATCCATTACATTAGTTTCATAAGGAAAGAAATCTCTAACATCAACACCATTTACTGTAATTTTACCTTTTCCAGGAACCATTGTTACACGAGCAATAGAAGATTTTCTTCTACCTGTTCCAGTATATTTTTTAGTTTCTGCCATGTTCTTCCTCCTTATTTAATTTTTAACTCAACTGGTTGTTGAGCTGTATGTGGATGATTTTCTCCAGCATACACAAATAACTTTCTATACATTTGACGTCCTAATCTTCCTTTTGGAAGCATTCCTTTGATTGCTCTTTCAATCATTTCTTCTGGATATTTTTCTTTCATTGTACGAGCTGTTCTTTCACGAAGCCCTCCAGTATATCCACTGTGATTATAATAAATTTTGTCATCTAACTTATTACCAGTTAAATTAACTTTACTAGCATTTACTACGATAACATAATCACCACAATCAATATGAGGTGTATATGTTGGTTTATGCTTACCACGTAAAACACTAGCTACTTGAGTTGCTAAACGTCCTAAAGTAAGTCCTTCTGCATCAACAACATACCAATTACGTTTAACATCTTCTTTTTTTTGCATGTATGTGTTTCTCATATTCTTTTCCTTTCCTTTTTTTATAGTTTGTTATATTTAACTTATTTACTTTCCCAGGGCAAATAAATCAAATATAGAAAATGTACCAATATAAATTGTACTAAAAAAGCACATAAAAGTCAATACTATTATATGCTTTTTCTAAATTTATTAATTATAAAAAACATCGTTTAAATAAAGACCTTCTGGATTAGCAGTTTTACCAGCTTTACGACGATCTTTAGCATTTAAAATATCAATTATATCTTCACTTTTTCTTTTACCTTCACCTATTTCAATTAAAGTTCCAACCATATTTCTAACTTGATATCTTAAAAAACCTGTCCCTAAAAAAACAATCTCTATTTTATTAACATTTTTTAAAGTTCTAATTAAATTAGTTTGAACAATTTTTCTTACATAATCTTCTTTTTCTTCTGTTGCTTTTGAAAAAGATTTAAAATCATGTTCTCCTTCTAAATATTTTAGAGCTCTTTCCATTTCAACAACATCTAACTTTTTATTATATTGATAAACATAATTTCTTTCAATAGGATCATATTCACCCATATTTATCTTGTAAACATATTCTTTAGCTTTAACATCAAATCTTGCATGAAACTTATCATCAACACTTTCAACTCTTTTTATATATATATCACTAGGAGTTAAAGAATTTAAAGCTTTTTGTAAACTTTCAGGTTTAATATTAACATCTAAAGTAAAATGAGCTTTTTGATTATTAGCATGTACTCCTGCATCCGTTCTACCAGAAGCATGAACAGATACTTTACTATCTTTATTAATCTTTTTTAAAGCTTTTTCAAGCTCTCCTTGAATTGTTTTTTTCTTAGGTTGTTTTTGGTAACCATTATAACCTGAACCATCATATGAAAAAGTTATTAAATATTTCATTGTATACATCTCCTAAATATTTCTGTAAATATCTTTAATTAAATCATTTATTTCATTTCTAAACCCTAGTCTTTTATTCTTTTTTTCTAATACTAATTTTTCAAATTTAATTATTTGTGGAATACAAAGTTTATATTTTTCGCAAATTTCATCATTACAAAAAACATCATAAGTAGTTCCACTATAAACAACATTTCCATTATAAACCACAAATAAAAAATCTGCAAATTTGTGAACCCAATCACTATCACTACTTACAATAATTATTGTTTTATGATATCTATTTTTTAACATTCTAAAAATAATTATTAGATTATCACGATTTTTATCATCTAGTCCAACTTCTGGATGTAAAAAAATATAGTTATCTTTTTTACTACTAATTTCATTCGCAATATCTAATCTTTTTAATTCATTTGTAGTTAAATCTTTTAATTTCTTATTAACATCTATTGAGGATAATCCAACCATTTCTAAAGATTTTAAAACTTTGCTTTTTTTTGTATCGAAAATTTCACTAATCTTCTTATTCAAATTTTGATCATTAAATATATTTAATTTTCTAGTCTTTACATACTTTTTTAAACATTCTATCTTCTTACTTCCACTCGGACCAATAAAAACATTAACTTGTTTTTTCTTTATTTCCATAATTCATCAATCATACTTTCTAATTTATAAACTGGTTTATCTACAACATCGTAATATTTTAATTTGTGATAGAGTTGTAAAACAAATGGTAAGTGTTGATTACAATCTATAAATAATTGTTCATTTCTAAATACTTTTTTATTTAAACCTGTGGATAAAATATGTTTATCTTTAATAAAAGTAAAATAATCTCCAAATAATAATTCTTCTTCCCAATCAATTGTAATAATAATAGTAATATTTTTTTTCTTTGTATCTTTCTTTAACCAATTAAAAAGTTGCTGTTTGTGATAATGATCTATCATTGAAAAAGCTTGATCTAAAATAATAATTTCTGGCTTTTTTAAATACATATTTATAAAATTTAATAATTGATATATACCAATAGTCTCTTGATAATCTTTAAATAGCATTAAATCATTAATATTAAATATTTTTAAAATTTCTTCAATAATCTTTTGATTTTCAAAATCTAATAATAAATTTGTAATTATTTTTTCCTGTGGATAAGTAGGTTTATCATCAACATAAAATACTTTTTCCTGTGGAAAAAGTAAAGATAATTCTTTTAATAAAGTTGTTTTACCAGACTTATTCTTTCCTATTAAAATATTCCATTTGTTCTTATAATAAGTATATTTTTCTTCATTAATTTTTATATCAACTTTACTACTCATAAATTCACAACTTTCCAATTAATGTACTCTATTATAATATAAAAATTAGAAATTTACAAGAACAAAAGTCAAATAAATTTGACTGCATCTAATCTCACGATTAGATATTTCTCCT
>CALVZI010000052.1 GCA_944372485.1 uncultured Bacilli bacterium | reverse complement strand
AACTTAGCTTTATCTGCTTTAATTAATAATTTCTTATTATATTTAAAAATAAAATCATAACCTTCTTTTTCTTTTAATATGTCATAACGTTTTAAAATTGTTTGAATACATTCAGTTAAATCAAATTCTTCAATATTTAAATCATCTATATTAGATTGTAATTTAGATAAATTTACAATATCATTAACTAAAACAGTTAAACGATCAGTTTCTTCAATAATGACATTTAAATTACTTTCTTTTTTCTCATCACTTTGTTTTAAATCTCTAACCATTTCAGCATATGCTTTTATCATTGTAAGTGGTGTTTTTAAATCATGACCAACATTAGCCATTAAATCACGTCTAAGTTCATCCGTTTTAACTAATTCATCATTCATTTTATTTAAAGTTCTAGCAAGTTCATCAATTTCCTCAATTGTTGAGTTGGTATCAAAATGAATATTTAAATTTGAACTTCCCATTTTCTTAGCTGATTTACTCATTTGTGTAATCGGTTTAGCAATATTTTTAGAAATAAAATAAGCAATAATAAATGATAAAATTAGCACTCCTATTGTTACATAAACTAATTGGCTAGCTAAAATATTTGTAGTTGCTCCAAGTGGTTCTAATGATGCCATAATAAAAGCATATGTATTTTTTTCAAGTTTTAAACCATATAAAATTGTTTTATTATGTAGTATTGGATTAGTATAAATATATTGTCCTTTTTCTTTACCACTTCTCATAAAACTACGTTTATAAAGTACTGTTTCAATATTATTCTTTTCATTTAAAGTACAACCACGATCAATTCCATTTGATGAATAAGATGTTTCTGTATTAGTTACAATTTCAACACAAACCCCTTTTTCATATGATAATTGATCTAAAACACTTGTCGCATCATCCGGATTATATGATAATTTAATACGTTCAGCAATATAAGACATTTCCATTGTCTTAGACCATTCATAATACTTATTTAAAAAGATTACCTGCATTAACCATAAACATGCAAGAATTAATATTGAAAAAAAGATTAAATAAACCCAAATTTTACCATGTAAGGTTCTAGTCTTTGATTTCAAATTTGTACCCCATTCCATGAACTGTAACGATTAATTTACGATATTCACCAAGATTATTTCTTAACATTTTAATGTGTGTATCTATAGTTCTATCATCACCAAAAAAATCATAACCCCATAAATTATTTAATAATTGTTCACGACTTAAAGCAATACCTTTATTTTCAATAAAATAAGTAAGTAATTCAAACTCTTTAGGAGTAACTTTAACTTCTTTGTTGTCAATTTTTACAGTATGAGCTTTAAAATTAACTTCTAATGTTTTATAAACAAAAGTGTCATCTAAAGTTTTTTTAGTTCTTTTTAAAATTGATTTAATACGAGCCATAAGTTCTTTAGGTGAGAATGGTTTTGTCATATAATCATCTACACCTAAATCAAAACCTAATAATTTATCAAACTCTTCACTTCGTGCAGATAACATTATTACTGGAATATTTTTATCTTTTATTTCTTTTAAAACTGAATAACCATCTAATTTAGGCATCATAATATCTAAAATCATTAAATCAACATTTTCTTTATTAATTATTTTTAAAGCATCTAAGCCATTTTCAGCTTCAATTACTTCATAGCCTTCATTAATAGCATATTCTTTAATTACATCTCTAATTAAGTATTCATCATCTACAACTAATATTTTCATACTACTCCTCCATTCATACTAATAATAACAAAGTGTTATGGGAATTATGTGAAATTTAATCTTCTTTAAGTTCAAACATCTTATTTTCTAAATCCTTTTCTACTAATAATTCATGAATATTTTCTTCTTTATTATTAAGTAGTATTTGTTCAATACGATCAACACGACATCGTTCAGCTGTCATAATTGCGTTTACTTTATTAACTGCTTTTTCTAAACTATCATTAACAACAACATAATTATATTTAGTTACTTCATTTATTTCTTTATAAGCTTTACGAAATCTTTTAACAATTTTTTCTTTTGACTCAGTTCCTCTTTTTATTAAACGATCAATTAATTTATCCATACTTGGTGGTAAAATAAAAATAAATAATGTTTCCGGATATTTTTCTTTAATTTTTAGAGCACCTTCAATATCAATTTCAAGTATTACATCATCACCACTATTTAAATGAGATTCAATTTCTTTTTTAGGCGTTCCATAGTAATCATTATTATGAACAAGCGCATATTCTAAAAAATCATTATTTTTAATACGCTCTTCGAATTCTTCTTTACTTATAAAAAAGTAATTTTCACCATCAACTTCACCCTTACGAGGTTTACGAGATGTTGCTGAAATTGATAACCAAAAATGTTTACGAATCTTTTTAAGTTCATTACAAATAGTCCCTTTACCAACTCCACTAGGACCAGAAATTACTACTAAAGTACCACGATTTCTCTTCTTTATCATAATATTCCTCCTTTAATATTTAAAACATTATACATAAAATTAATAAAATTTTCAAGAACTATTTTTGTTTAACATTGTTAATTAAAAATTTTTCTTTTAAAACTGCTTTATTATCATCAATTCTATTTTTTAATAATGGTAAAGTTTCTCCTAAATTTTTATCATTAATATTAGTTATAAAATTCATATAATAATCGTTTAATTGATATTTTTTTATAAATTCGTTTAATTTAATTAGTTCATTAAATTGAAATGAATTAATTGTATTAGGGATATATACAAGACTATAAGAACCATAACAAAACAAAATAATAATATTTCCATATCCTAATGCTTCACTAATCCAATTATTATAATCACTTTCATAGTTTATTTCTTTAGAAACATTAAATTCTTTGAAATCTTCATATAAAAATTGATATATTCTTTCAGCACTTATACGATGTTCACAAGGAGATAAAATACTTATATTTTGCTTTGGAGTAATAACTCCTAAAGCCCATCACAATTAACTTTTTCATTATTTATATAAAAATCTTCTAAATTAAATAATTGTTGTTCTTCTAATAAAAATTCTTTCATTAAATCACCTAACATAATTATACAACTTAGTGCTTAATAATAAAAGAAAAAAAATAAGCATTAAGCTTATTTTATGGTTCTAAACGATCTGGATTACGATAAATATACATAGATTCTCTTAAATGTGGTAAACCTAAAAGTAACATTGTTAAACGGTCAACCCCAAGAGCAAATCCTCCGTGTGGGGGACAACCATATTTAAAGAATTCTAAATAGAATTTAACATCATCAGTTAATCCTTTTTCTAGTGCTTGAGCTTTTAAAATATCATAACGATGTTCTCTTTGAGCACCTGTAGTGATTTCCATACCACGCCAAATCAAATCGTAACCTTGTGGTATATCATTTTCACGCATGTGATAGAAAGCACGTTTAGTTTTACTATAATCAGTTATAAATAAGAATTCACTATTATAAACTTCTTTTGCAAAACGGCTAGCAAGTTTTTCTGTTTCAGCGTTTAAATCTCCTACATCTTCAGCAGGTATTTGATATCCATAACGTTTTTCAAGTTCTTTATATAAATCATTTAATTTAATTACTGGAAAATCAGATTTAGGAACAACTACATCAACACCAAATACTTCTTTAATTTTTTCACCAAATTTATTATTAACTTTATCTAACATATAAGTTAAAAGTTCTTGTTCAAATTTCATTACATCTTTATAAGAATCTATATAACTAAATTCAATATCAAAACTAGTAAATTCAGTTGCGTGACGATTACTATTTGAATTTTCAGCGCGGAAAGCCGGAGCAACTTCAAAAACTCGCTCAAATCCGGCAGCCATTGCCATTTGCTTATAAAATTGTGGACTTTGAGCTAAATATGCTTTACGATCAAAATATTTAACTTCAAATACTTCACTTCCGCTTTCACTAGCTGTACCAATTAATTTTGGTGTATGAATTTCCATAAAATCTTTATTAATAACAAATTCTCTTAATGCATTAACCATTGTACTTTGAACTTGAAATATTAAACGATTACGTTCGCTACGTAAATCAATAAAACGATAATCAGCTCTTGTATCACTTAAAACATTATTTAAATCTTTATAATTAAATGGTAATTCGTGTTCACTTGTACTAGTAACTTCAATTTTAGTAGGAATTAGTTCCATACCATTTAATTTTACTTTAGGACTTTCCATTAATGTTCCAGTAATTTTAACAGTACTTTCAAGTGGCAAATTAGAAATTAATTCAACCATTTCTTTATTTTTTTCTTCACTTTTTTCAATTGTAACTTGAACTTTATCAGTTAAATCACGGACAATAACAAATTGAACCCATTGTAAATCACGGATATTTTCAATAAATCCTTCAATAGTTATTTCTTTACCAAAATATTCTTTTAAATCTTTAAATTTAATCTTCATGATTACACTCCTCACAATCACATTCATCCATCATGTCATCTAAAAAATCAATTAATTCATCAATAGATACTTTATATTCTTTCTTTGTATGATTATCTTTAATTGTTAAAACATTTTCATTTCGTTCACTTTCACCAATAATCATAATAAATCTTGCATTTTTACGATCTGCTTGTTTAAAATTACTTTTCATAGAACGATTTAATGAATCAATATCAACACTAAATCCTGATAATCTTAAAGCTTGACTAAGTCCAACACTATATTCTTTATCTTCCTCAGTAATAGGCATAACGTAAACATCTAAGTGTTTTTCTTCACCTACTTTAATATTTTCATAATCTAAAGCAGTCATTAAGCGTTCAATACCGATTGCAAAACCTACAGCTGGAGTATGTGGCCCATCTAATGTTTCAACTAAAAGATCATATCTTCCACCACCACATAAAACATTTTGACTACCAAATCCTTCAACAGAAGCTTCTACTTCAAATACAGTATGTGTATAATAATCTAGTCCACGAACTAAGTTTGGGTTTTCTTCATATTCTATATCTAAGGCATCTAAATATTTTTTTACTAATTCATAGTGTTTAACACTTTCTTCATTTAAATAATCTTGCATTTTAGGTGCATTTTTAATAATATCACTATTACCATCAGCTTTACAATCAAGGATTCTTAGTGGATTATTATTAAAACGTTCTTTACAATCACTACATAAATCATCTAAATGTTTATTAAAATATTCTTTTAAAGCATCACGATAAGCAAGTCTAGATTCTTTATCACCTAAACTATTAATTCTAACTTTTACGCCTTTTAAACCTAATAAACGATATAAATTAACAGCAATACTAATAACTTCAGCATCCATCATTGGATCTGGTGACCCCAACACTTCAACACCTAATTGTCTAAATTCGCGGTATCTTCCAGCTTGTGGACGTTCATAACGAAACATTGAACCAAAATACCATAGTTTCTTAGGTAAATCAGCTTCGCCATACATTTTATTTTCAATATAACTACGAACAACACCTGCAGTTCCTTCAGGACGCAAAGTCATATCACGATCTCCGCGATCCTTAAAGTCATATGTTTCTTTACGAACTATATCACTAGAATCTCCTACTGAACGGTGAAATAAATTGCTTTGTTCAAATAAAGGTGTAGCAACATATTCGAAATCATATTTTTCTACTAAATTAGCAAATAAACCTTCAATATAACGAATTTTCTTTCCCATATCACCATAAATATCATAAGTTCCTTTTGGTTTTTGTATCATATTATTCCTTCTTTCCTTCTATTGTTTTTTCTTACAATATTGATATTTATCATCTATTATTTTCATTTTTTCAACTTCACTATCTATATTCATCTTAGTTATTCTTTTTGTTAAGTTAAATAACTTTAATATAAATTGATGAAATTCAGTTAAAGTGATATCCTGACGTATAGAAATATCCATTTCCATATCCTGATTATCTAAATAATTATAAATTATTTCTAATTGTTTTTTAGCATTACTTTTTAATGCATCTTGTTTAAAGTCTTTCCATGCTTGTTCTAATTCAATTGTTAAAATACTAGGTGTATATGTCGTATAGAAAAATAATATATTTTCATACTCGTTAAAAAACGCATTTATAGTATTTTTAATCTCCTCTATTAATGCGAAATCATAAAATTGGACATTGGACATTCCTAATAATTCATTCACATCTGATAAATAACTATGAAACATCGGTGTTTGTTTTTTTAATGACTCTTGTTCTTTCAATCCTTGAAATATTTTATTTATTTTATAGAGTTGTTTTACACTACTTGAAATATTATCTTTTAAGTTAAAGTTATTAGGCGCATTTAAATTTTTAGCGAGTACAAACTTGTCAAAATAACTTAAATCTCCTTTGCTAGATCTTTTAAAATAATGATTTATATAATCAGATAACAATCTAAGGAAATCTTCAAACTTTTTACGCGTATCTGAAGATTCTTTTGGATAACATACTTCAATTGACGAATATATCTTATTCATCAAGTCATTATAGTTAGCTTTATCATTTTCTTCTTTAGTATAAATTTCAAAAGTTTGTTTTGTATCATTTAAAAGTGCTTGTAATGTCTTTTGATGAGATAACAATAACTCATCATTACCACGCTTCATTAAATCTATCGCATGTATTTTTGTTTTTTCTGAATAAACCTTAGGGGATAGTTTATCAATTGTATTACTTCTTCCTTCATAATAAACAACTGGTAATATAACATTTAAATAACGAGATAAAGTATATGTTAAATTATATTTATCACTTATTTTTTGAATCTCTTGATTAAAAACTGTATAATCTTCAAAATTAGGAATATAGGCAATTCGATTTTCATCAAGCATTACTTTTTTAGTTGGAAATTCATCAAATATTTTTACATAAGGAAGTTTTTTTAAAATATCGATTTCTTCTTTAGTAAAACTTGTCGTAGCGCATAATGATTAAAATTGATAAGATAATACTGCTTTTTTTTCATTTCGTATTTTTTTAAATATAATTTCTTTTTTTAATACGACGCTAGAATATATATTGTTCATCAAAGCTTTTAGCTCTTCTTCATTATCTACAAATTCCAACAATTGAAAGAAATAGGCTAATAATTGTTTATTTGATATATAAGAAACCATAGTACGTATGTGAGAACGAAAATATAATTTCATTTCCTCATCATATTTAACAGAGTATATAAAGGTACCATCTTTAAAATATTGGGGCCCTAGATATACTTCATTCGGACGAATTCTTTTTTTCTTTTTAACTAATTCTTCTACACGTGGCATGTCAAATACACCATAAATTCGTTGTATATATGAATTCATTTTTCTTAACTCACATATTTTAAATGTTTCATTTATATACCCGTTCCAAAAAATATCTTTAAAATTTTCTTCTATATCATATCTTTCTGACATAATAAACCCTCCTAATATATAAAAAAAGTCTAGATATAAGGACGAAATTACTCGTGGTGCCACCTTATTTCATAGACTAATCTATCTTTATTCTTTAACGCAGAAATACGTTTATTGTTATATTTGGTGTCTTTCTATATTAACTAATATGTATTTTTATCAGCTATACAATCTCTAAAAAATAATTAATATATAATTTTCCAAACCAAT
>CALVZI010000051.1 GCA_944372485.1 uncultured Bacilli bacterium | reverse complement strand
TATTAAAGATATTTCAGGATTTACTCATGGTATTGGTTGGTGTGCACCACAACAAGGAGCATGTAAATTAACATTAAACATTAAAAATGGAATTATTGAAGAAGCTTTAGTTGAAACAATTGGATGTAGTGGGATGACTCATTCTGCAGCTATGGCTGGTGAAATATTAGTTGGAAAAACTATTTTAGAAGCATTAAATACAGACTTAGTATGTGATGCTATTAATACTGCTATGCGTGAACTTTTCTTACAAATTGTTTATGGCCGTAGTCAATCAGCATTTTCTGAAGGTGGTCTTGCAATTGGAGCAGGATTAGAAGATTTAGGAAAAGGACATCGTTCACAAGTTGGAACAATTTATTCAACACGTGAAAAAGGTCCAAGATACTTAGAATTAGCTGAAGGTTATATTGTTGAAATTGGTTTAGATAAAAATGATGAAATAATTGGTTATAAATATGTTAACTTAGGAAAAATGATGGATAATATTAAAGCTAAAATGGATCCGATGGAAGCTATCGAAAAAGCAAGTGGTACTTATGGAAGATTTGCTGAAGCTGTTAAAAAGATTGATCCAAGGGAGGTATAATTATGGCATTATTTGAAAGTTATGAAAGAAGAATTAATCAAATTAAACCAATTATGGATAAATATGGAATCAAAGATTTTGAAGATGCAAGAAATATTTGTAAAGAAAATGGTTTTGATCCATATGAAATCGTAAAATCTATTCAACCAATTTGTTTTGAAAATGCTTGTTGGGCTTATGTACTTGGAGCTGCTATTGCAATTAAAAAAGGTGCTACTAAAGCAAGTGATGCAGCTACTGCTATTGGTGAAGGTTTACAAGCATTCTGTATTCCAGGTTCTGTTGCTGATATTCGTAAAGTTGGTTTAGGACATGGAAATCTTGCTAGTATGCTTTTATCGGAAGATACTAAATGTTTTGCTTTCTTAGCTGGACATGAATCATTTGCTGCTGCTGAAGGAGCAATTGGTATTGCTAAATCTGCTAATAAAGTTCGTAAAACTCCACTTAAAGTTATTTTAAATGGATTAGGAAAAGATGCTGCACAAGTAATTTCTCGTATTAACGGATTTACTTATGTAAAAACTGATTTTGATTTCTATAAAAATGAAGTAAATATCGTTGAAGAAATTAAATACAGTGATACAGAACGTGCTAAAGTTAGATGTTATGGAGCTAACGATGTACGTGAAGGTGTTGCCATTATGCATTTAGAAGGTGTTGATGTATCAATTACAGGTAACTCAACTAATCCAACACGTTTCCAACATCCAGTTGCTGGAACATATAAAAAAGAATGCATTGAACAAGGTAAAAAATATTTCTCAGTTGCTTCTGGTGGAGGTACAGGACGTACATTACACCCAGATAATATGGCTGCTGGACCAGCTTCTTATGGTATGACAGATACAATGGGAAGAATGCATAGTGATGCACAATTTGCTGGTTCTTCATCAGTTCCTGCTCATGTTGAAATGATGGGATTAATTGGAATGGGAAACAACCCAATGGTTGGAGCTACTGTTGCTGTTGCTGTTGCAATCGAAGAAAACTTAAATAAATAGAAGCTTATTGCTTCTTTTTTTGTATATTAAAAGTAAATTTTATTATATTTTACACATTTTACTTAACAAACACATGTAAATGTGATATTCTAAATATAAGAATAGGATGTGTGTTATGTGAAAAAATTAATATTATTAGTAAGTTTAATTTCACTAATATTTGTATCGGCATGTACTAAAACAGAAGATGAACTTATTATGGTAACAGAAGCTGGATTTGCTCCATATGAATACTATAATAATGGAGAAATAGTTGGTGTTGATATTGATATAGCTAATGAAATTGCTAAAGAGTTAAATAAAAAATTAGTTGTTAAAGATGTATCTTTTGATTTTGTTATAAATGAAGTTAAAAGTGGTAAAGCTGATTTTGCAGCAGCTGGAATTAGTGTAACAGAAGAACGTAAAAAAGAAGTTGATTTTACAATTGAATATACTACTTCTAATCAAGTTGTAATTGTTAGAAAAGATAGTCCAATTACTTCATTTGATCAACTTAGTGATAAAACTTTAGTTACACAACTTGGAACTGTATCTGACTTATATGTATCAGAAAACTATCCTAATGCTAATTTAGTAACTCATAAAAAATATTTATCAGCTGTTGAAGATGTTAAAGTCAAAAAAGCTGATGCCTTAATTATGGATCAAGCACCTGCTTTAGAAATAGTAAAAGAAAATAGTGAACTTAAAATATTAGATGGTATTTTATTTCAAGATAAATATGGAATGATTGTTAAAAAAGGTAATACAGAACTTTTAAATTCAATTAATAATGTTTTAGAAAGATTAAATGAAGAAGGTAAAATTGAAGAATATGTTATTAAACATTTAAAACAAGAAGAGACTACAAGTAGTACTAATTTTATTGATAACTTTGTAGATTCATTTAAGAAAACATTTATTGTTGAAGATCGTTATTTATTCTTCTTAGAAGGATTAGGTTATACATTAATTATATCTTTCTTTGCTATTATTTTAGGATTATTTTTAGGAGTTCTTACAAGTGTAATTCGTGATTACAATAGAGAAACTGGACACTTAAAAATATTAAGTAAATTATGTGATATATATGTTTATATTATTCGTGGAACACCAACGCTATTACAATTAATGATTTTATATTATATTATCTTTAAATCATTTAATATAGCCCCAATAATAATTGGTATTCTAACATTTGGAATAAACTCAGGAGCTTATGTATCAGAAATATTTAGAGCCGGTTTTGAAGGAATTGATAAAGGACAAAGAGAAGCTTCAAGAACTTTAGGTTTAAATTATTATAAAACAATACGTTATGTAATATTCCCACAAGCTCTTGCTAAAATATTCCCAGCTTTAGGAAATGAAGTAATTACTTTAGTAAAAGAAACTTCAATTGCTGGATATGTTGGAATTATTGAATTAATTAAAGCTTCAGATATTATTTCATCACGAACTTATAATTATTTCTTCCCATTAATTGTATCCGCATTAATTTATTTATTCTTAACTTTCTTGTTATCTAAAATAATGAAAGTTATTGAAAGGAAGTTAAATCATGTATAAAGTTGTTAATTTAGTAAAAAATTTTGATAATGTAAAAGTATTAAAGAAAATTAATTTAGAAATAAAAGAAAACGAGAAAGTAGTTATTATTGGACCAAGTGGTAGTGGTAAAAGTACTTTACTTAGATGTTTAAATTTATTAGAAACACCAACTAAGGGTTATATTGAATATAAAGGGGTTAAATTAACTCCTAAAAGTTATAAAGATATTCAAGGTAAGATTGGTATGGTTTTTCAAAATTTCTGCTTATTTGATAATTTAAGTGTTATAGATAATCTTACTTTAGCTCCCACTTTAAATAAAATAATGACTAAAAAAGAAGCTCGTAAACAAGCTTTAGAATATTTAAAACAAATAAAGTTAGCTGATAAGTTAGATGCTTATCCAAGTGATCTTAGTGGGGGACAAAAACAGAGAATTGCGATTATTCGAACACTTATGATGAATCCGGAAGTAATTTTATTTGATGAACCTACAAGTGCTTTGGATCCGGAAATGATTGATGAAGTATTAAACTTAATTATGGAAGTTGCAAAGCGAAATATAACAATGATTGTAGTTACACATGAACTTAATTTTGCCGCTAACTTTGCTAGTCGAATAATATTTATGGATCAAGGTGCAATCTTGGAAGATGGGGATAAAGATGAAGTTTTAAAACATCCTAAAACGGAAAGATTACAACAATTCTTAAGTAAAATAAACTAGAATAGAAATGTTCTAGTTTTTGTGTTATAATATTACCCGAGGTGTTATTATGTTTAAATTAAGAGATAATGTAGTAAAAATTAAAAGTAGTGAATTAAATTTTAAACAACGTATGTATAAAGAAGAAAGTATTGTAACAGTATCTATTATGGCTGATTTCTTTCCGATTGTAATTGATAATTCAGTTATTAGTGGGGGAGTAGATATTAAATTAGATTTAACTGATTTAAAAAGTGTTTATGAATTAGAAAATAAAAAATATAAAGGAAAAGTTGGTTATGTAACAATTTCTATTAATAATCATGGAACTTGGGAATATAAAAATATTGAAGATTTTGAAATATCTTTTGGTAAAATAAAAGATAATGAAATTAAAACTACTTTTAAATGTGAAGATATAGATTTTACTTTAAATATTACAATGGTTAGTTTATATACAACAAGTAGTAGTAAAGAAGAGTTAGAAAAAAACTTTGATTTAAGTGATTTTTATGAAGAACCTATTGTTAGTACAATAAGTAATCGTAAGATAAGTAAATATTTTATAAAGTAAAAAAGAGTTTTAAAGCTCTTTTTTTGGTTTATCAAAATTAATTAAGTATTCATCTGTATCTAATAAATTTCTAATTTTCTCTTTTTCATTCTCACTTAATTTATCACTATCTTTTAAATAATATATATCATTAATAGAAACGTTATAAATTAAAGAACAAGCAAATAAATTAAAAATCATTTTCTGACTTAATAATAAAGATTCTTCTTTTTCTTTAGTTAAATCTTTTTTTAAATAAACATCATCAAAATCAATTAGTTTTAAATCTTTATTGTTATATAAAATATTATCTTCGTCAATATCACTATAAATAAAATAGTTATTAGTAATCATTAAATATTCATAAACTTGTTTAATTATTTCTATTTTTTGTTCTTTAGTTAATTTATCTTTATAAGAACTTAATGGTTTATAATTTAAATCATAATTCATACTATAACCAACATATTTATCATCTTTAAATAATACTTTATTAGGTTCAATACAAAAAGGTATAGGATTTAATAAAAAGAATTGATGCATCTTCATAATATTTTTTTGTTTATTTTGTGGAGTTAATTTTAATAATTCATTGTTATATACAAATAAATTAGTATCTTTAAATTTTGGTAATGTTTCTAAATTTATCTTATCTAAATTAATACTTTCAAACATATCTATGTTCCTTTCTTATCTAATCATATCACATTTTTATAAATAAATGCAAAATACATGATATACTATAAATAGAAAGAAGGTGGGATTGTGATAAATCTTTATGTAAAAAGTGAGAATAGCCTACTTACAAGTTTAATTACAATTAGAGATTATATTAATTATGCGAATACTTTTAATATTAAAGTATTAGGGCTTGCTGATGAAAATTTATTTGGATTAATGAAATTTTATAATTTATGTCTTGAAAATAATATTAAACCTCTAATTGGTTTAACTATTAAATTTAATCATCAACCAATTGTTTTATATGCGATTAATGAAGATGGTTATCACAATCTTTTAAAATTAGCTACTAAAAATAGTGAAGGAGAAATTAATGTTTCTGATTTAGAACGTTTTAGTGATAATTTAATTTGTATAGTTCCAAAAACTTCACTTGATATAATTAATATTATAGATAAAATATATCGTTATGTTTTTATTGGTTATAGTACTTTACAAGAAAGAGAAGAAATAAGCATTAATTTACCAAAAATATTCTTTAGAGAAACTTTATGTATTAATAAAACTGATACTCCATATGTAAGTTATTTAGAAGCAATTAGAAAAGGAGTTACGATTGATGAAGTAAAAGTTTCTAAAGTACCATGTCATATGTTTAATAATGATTTTGAAATTCCAAGAGAAGATATAGAAAATATAAATAAAATAGTTGATATATGTAATGTTTTAATAAAACAAGAAAAAGATTTATTACCAATATATAATTGTCCTGATAATTTAAGTAGTTATGATTATTTAAAAAAATTATGTGTAATTGGTTTACGTAAAATATTTGGTGATAAAGTAAGTAAAGTTTATCAAGAACGTTTAAAATATGAATTAGATGTAATTAATAAGATGGGTTTTTGTAATTACTTTTTAGTTGTATGGGATTATGTAAAATATGCGAAAGAACATGATATTTTAGTAGGACCAGGACGTGGTAGTGCAGGTGGTTCTTTAGTTTCTTATTGTCTAAATATTACAACTATTGATCCTATAAAATATGATTTATTATTTGAAAGATTTTTAAATCCAGAACGTGTTACAATGCCTGATATTGATATTGACTTTGAGGATGAAAAAAGGGAAGAAGTAATTAACTATTGTATTAATAAATATGGTGTTAAAAATGTTGCTGGAATTATTGCCTACGGAACCCTTGCTTCTAGACAAGTACTTAGAGATGTAGGACGTGCTTTAGATATTGAACTTAGTGAGATTGATAACATTTGTAAGATGGTTGATACAAAATTATCACTAACTAATAATTTAAACACTAATAATAATTTAAAAAAATATATTAATTCTAATAAAACTTATCAAAAATTATATAAGATTGCGTTAAAATTAGAAGGATTAAAAAGACATACTACTATTCATGCGGCTGGTATTGTTATGTGTAGGTGTGAACTTGATAAAGTTATACCATTATATAAATCACGAGATAATTTTTATTTAACTGGTTATTCAATGAAATATTTAGAACCATTAGGTTTATTAAAAATGGACTTTTTAGCTTTAAAAAATTTAACTTTAATTCATAATATTTTAAGATTAATAAAAAAATATGAGTTTATTGATATAAACTTTGATAATATACCACTTGATGATTATGAAGCAACTAATATTTTTACGACAACTAATACTGTTGGAATATTTCAATTTGAGTCTAGTGGAATGATGAATTTCTTAAGAAAATTAAAAGCTAGTTCATTTGCTGATATTAATGCCGCTATTGCTTTATTTAGACCAGGACCTATGGGAAACATTGATACTTATATAAAAAGAAAACAAGGAAGGGAAAAAGTAGTTTATCCTGATCCTAGTTTAGAAAGTATTTTAAAATCAACTTATGGAATAATTATTTACCAAGAACAAATTATGCAGATTGCAAGACTTATGGCTAATTTTACTTTTGCAGAAGCTGATTTATTAAGACGAGCAATGAGTAAGAAAAATCATGAAATTATAAAAAAAGAACGTGAACGTTTTATTAAACAAAGTATTTTAAATGGTTATAGTGAGTTGATTAGTAGTAATGTTTATGATTTAATTGAAAAGTTTGCTTCTTATGGTTTTAATAAAGCGCATTCTGTAGGATACTCAGTTGTTGCTTATCGTATGGCTTATTTAAAAGCTCATTATAGTGTATATTTTCACACATCACTTTTATCTAATGTTTTAGGTAGTGAGATTAAAACTAAAGAATATATTTATGAATGTAAGAAAAATAATATTAAGATTTTAAAACCAAATATTAATATTAGTAGTTCTGTTTATACAATAGAAAATAAAGCTATAAGAGTACCACTAACACTTATTAAAGGACTTGGTATGAAAGCAGTAGAAACAATTATAGAAAAACGTAATGAACGAAGCTTTACTGATATTTATGACTTTTTGTGTAGGTGTTATGGAAAAAGTTTAAATAAAAAAGTTGTTACTAATTTAATATATAGTGGAGCTTTAGACTGTTTTAATATAAATAAAAGAACACTTATTGAAAACTTAGATTTAATAATAAATTATGCTGAATTAATTAAAGAATTAGATGAAAGTTTAGTTGAAAAACCAGTAATAGCAAATTATCCAGAATATTCTAGACAAGAATTAATGAATTTTGAAAAAGAATTATTTGGTTTTTATTTAAGTAATCATCCAGTTACCGAAGTTCGCAATAAATTAAATTTAAATATTACTATAAGTGATATACCTGCTTATTTTGATAAACGTATAAATATTATTGTTTTAATTGATAAAATAAAAACTGTAAATACTAAAAATAATGATGAAATGTGTTTTATTGTCGGTAGTGATGAGGTAAAAACAATGGACTTTGTATTATTTCCAAGAACTTATCAAAAATATCACAATTTATTAGAAGGTAGTGTTATAAAAGTTAATGGAAAAGTTGAAAAAAGATTTGATAAATATCAAGTTGTAGTTGATGAAATAAGCATGATTGCTAGTTGACAAATGAAGATATTTCTTGTATCATTAATATGTAGGATATCGAGGGTGAGTTGAATGAAAAAGGATCAAAAAAAGATTGTATTATTAATTTTATGTGGGTTATTAGTAGGTTTAGCACTTGGTTATAGTGCTATGCAAAATACTTTAAATATAAAGGGTACTGCTAGTTTAAATCCAAGATGGAATGTAAGAATTAAAGATATTGTAGAAAAAGAAGTTAATGGTGCTGAAACAGTTAATGTGGGACGTACTAGTGATACAACAGCTTCTTTTACAACTAATTTAAATAAACCTGGAGCTTATGCTTTATATGATGTTACAGTTGAAAATGTTGGAAGCTTAGATGCTAAATTAGATAGTTTAGCTGGACTTGATATTGCTAATGCTGAAGCACCACAAAATATTAAGTTTTCAGTTTTAAATATTAAAACTGGTGATAAATTACTTGCTGATACAGAAAAAACATTTACTGTTAAAGTAGAATGGGATATAAATAATCCAAATACAATGGCAGGTTCTAAAACATTAACTCTAGCTATTAATTATGTACAAGCAGATGTTTAAAAACATCTGTTTTTTTATAAATTAAAACAAAAAAAGAACGGCTAAGCCGTTCCAATAAAAGAATAAAAAGGGGTTGGCTAGTGTGATACTAGCTCCAATTCGCATAACCGAATTGGTGCTTTATATATTAACCGATAAGTGTTAATTTGTCAATACTTTTTTTAAAAAAAATTATAATTAATTGTAAAAAACGTTGACTACAAAACTTATGTTCGTTATAATTGATGTATATGGAGGTATTTATGAATATACTTGATTTACCTAAGTTAGGACCTAAAACATATGATTTATTAAAAAAACTTGGTATAAATGATATAGATGATTTAATAACTTATTATCCCTTTAGATATGAAATAATAAAATATTCTAATATAAGTGAAGTAAGTAATGGAGATAAAGTTATATTTGGAGGTATTATTGAAAGTACACCACAAGTTTTTTATATAAAAAAGAGTTTAAATAGATTAACTTTTAATTTTAATAGTAATGGGCGTTTATTTAAAGTTGTAATTTTTAATCGTGCTTTTTTAAAAAGTAATTTAAAACTTGGTAAAGAAATTACGGTTTTTGGTAAAATTGATTTTTTACATAATCAAATAACAGCTAGTGATATTTGGTTACACCATCTAGAAAAAGAAGAAAAAATAGGTATTTATCACATTACTTATGGACTAAGTAATAAACAACTTAAAAGTTTTATTGATAGTGCTTTAGAACTTGATTTTAATATAGTTGATTATATACCTAGTTATTTAAGTGAAAAATATAAATTTTTAAATAAAAAAGAAGCTATATATCTTTTACATCATCCTAATAATATTAAATTATTAAAACAAGCATTACTTAGAGCTAAATATGAAGAATTATTTATATATATGTTAAAGATGAATGTTTTAAAACAAAATAAAAATAAGAAACAAGGTATTAAAAGAGAAATAGATGAATCTAAGGTGTTAGAGTTTATTAATAATTTACCATTTAAATTAACTAGTGATCAATTAAAAGCAATTAGTGATATTAAATATGATTTAACTAGTCCCTATATTATGAATAGATTATTACAAGGTGATGTTGGTAGTGGTAAAACAATTGTTTCAATTATTTCTATGTATATGAATTATTTAAGTGGTTATACAAGTGCTTTGATGGCACCAACAGAGATTCTTGCAAGACAACATTATGATAATATTAAAGATTTATTTAAAGATACTGATATTAAAGTAGAATTATTAGTAGGTAGTATGAAAAAAAGTGAAAAAACAAGAATTTATAAATTATTAGAAGATGGTAGTATTGATATAATTGTTGGAACACATGCTTTAATAAGTGAAGGTGTTAATTATAAAAACTTAGGTTTGGTTATTACTGATGAGCAACATCGTTTTGGTGTTAGACAACGTAGTATGTTAAAAGACAAAGGAATTGAACCAGATGTTTTATATATGAGTGCAACACCAATACCAAGAACATATGCCTTAACTATTTACGGTGATATGGATGTAAGTAGTATTAAAACAATGCCTAGTGGAAGATTACCTGTTATTACAACTATTAAAAAAAAGAAGGAAATGAAAGAAGTTCTAACAAGTGTTTATGAAGAATTAAAGAAAGGTCATCAAGTCTATGTAGTTGCTCCATCAATTGAAGATAGTGAAGATACAGTAATGGAAAATGTTGAAGAACTTGAAAAAAACTTTAATAAAGCTTTTGGGAAAGTTTTTAACGTTTCAGCTTTACATGGAAAAATGAATGATTCAGAAAAAGAAACAATTATGAATGATTTTAAAGATAATAAAATTCAAGTATTAATAAGTACAACCGTAATTGAAGTAGGAGTCGATGTAAAGAATGCAACAATGATGGTTATCTTTGATGCTAATCGTTTTGGATTATCCCAACTACACCAATTAAGAGGTAGAGTAGGTAGAAATAGTGAACAATCATACTGTATTTTAATAAGTGATTATGAAATAGAAAGATTAAATGTCTTAACTAAAACAAATGATGGATTTAAAGTAAGTGAAGAAGACTTTAAATTAAGAGGGAGTGGAGATTTATTCGGTTCAAGACAAAGTGGAGATTTACTATTTAAAGTAGCTAATATAAAACAAGATTTTAATATATTATTAAAAGCTAAAGAAGATAGTAATGAATTTTTAACTAGTGATTATTTTAAAAATAATACATATCCAATTTTAAATAAAATAGTAAAAGATATAAGTTATCTAAATTAGTAAAGTGAGTGTAAACATACCTTTAAAAATGATTGACATATATTAAAAAGGCTGTTATATTTAATGTAGCGTGAGGTAAGATATCACGCAAATATTCTTACGATCTAATGTGAGGATATAAAACCCCCTGAAATTCCCCTCGAGAGAGGGGAATACTTTTGTTTATAAGGAATTTTTAACTATTTTGGATTTATCTAGATACCGCACTAGATACCAAATATTAGTTTTTAGATACTAAATTATTTTTTTATTAAAGTTTATTTAAATACCTAGATTTAAATTATCTATGGTATTTTTTACATTAGTTAGATTATTAGGAAACATATGAGCA
>CALVZI010000050.1 GCA_944372485.1 uncultured Bacilli bacterium | reverse complement strand
TAACTCTAATATTATCTTTAGCATAACTTATTGCATCTTGTTTTGTCATTGCAAATACGGCACCTTTAGCAGCGTGATATGGTGTTAATTCATGAGAACCTAAAGTTCCATAAATACTTGATAAATTTACAATACTACCTTTTTTATTAGCTAACATATATGGAATAACATATTTAGTACAATAGAATACTCCTTTTACATCAACATTAAATACTTGATCCCATTCTTCAGTAGTAAGTTCATGTACTTTTTTATCTACACCAGTAATACCAGCATTATTAATTAAGATATCAATTTTTCCAAATGTATCCCCTACTTCTTTAATAGCTTGTTTTACATTTTCTTCATTTGAAACATCTACTTTAAAGAATTTAGCAGTTCCTCCATTTCTGGCAATCTCGTTAACTGTATCCATACCATCTTGTTCATTAACTTCAAATACAGCAACAGCACATCCTTCTTTAGCAAACAATATACTTGTTTCCTTTCCCATTCCGGCACCTGCACCAGTTATAATAGCAACTTTATTTTTTAATCTATCCATTTTAAGCATCTCCAATCTTATTTTCATGTAATAAATAAATTACTACCTTACAGTTACAGTATAACAAATATTAAAAAGTATTTCAAGGAGATATTTTTTAAGATTAAAATATTGCAGATTATAATTTGGGGATATTATCATATATTTTTTATAAACTAATAATGAATAATTAAAATTTTATTGAATACAATATTTATATAATAATGAATATATATTGACATTTAGAAATATATATAGTATTATTATGTTACCGAAGAGAAATCTTGTCAGGTCGATAGTTAGGATACGATTTTAAAATTAAGCGTACTTTAAGTACGTCGCCCTAACTGGGAAAAAGTCACTTATGTGACTTTTTTTCTTTATGGAAGTATCATTTTAAAATCAACAAATTTAGATAAAGATTCTTCTATAGCATCTAAATTATCCAATGATGTTCTTCTTATTGTTCCAGCTAATAAATCAGCAGCTTGAACAACATAACTCTTTCCTGAATCTTGATAAGATATTCTAATTTCTAAATCAGAATAAATAATAGGTTTAATTAGTGAAGAATAATTGTAGTTACAAATTCCATATTTTAATTCTTCAATAAGTCCATCACGTAAATTATAATATCCATTACTTTTTGTACTTTGCTCATCAATATTTATGATTAATCGTAAAGGTTTATTAGGATCAATACTATTACATTTAATTAATTGTTTTATCACAGTTTTAATCATTCTTCTAATAGAATAATCTATAAACCTTCCTTTAGCTGCCTTACTTTGCTTTATATGTTCATAAACATTATCATTTTTTATTACTAAAGCAATAACATAATACTTTTTTAAATAATTCATTAATCTTCTTTTATGTGATTTTTTTATATTAGTGTTTTTTATTTCCGGACACTTATTATTACATATTTTACAGTAACCACATTTTATATCATTAACAATACTTCGATATTGAGTTATAAATTTATCTTTTTCTTTTTTAGATAAAAATATTAATCCACCATAAACACTTATTTTTTCTTTTGAAGTAAGTTTCCCAGAATCATCTAAATTAATATATATTTCTTGCATTGCATTTTTCATTTTACCTCCTAAACGTTATAAAAAGTATTATAACATCTTAATATCTTTTTTTATAGAAAGTAATATATGAGTAACTTTTAGAAATATTAATATTAAACAATAAAAACTTAACCTCAATATTTTTTTATTTACTTACATTTAAGTATTCTTCAATTGCAGTAATCATATCTGGTGAAATAATTTTATTTTTTTCATTTCTAGGAATATTTTCTTTAATTTTTTCTATCACTTCATTTAAAGCAAACAATTCTATTTTATAATTATTTTTAAGTTCATTATCAGTATAACATGTTTTATTTAAATCAGGAATTTTATTAGTTTTAACTGCATAATAATAGATTTCTGATTTTCTATTTTTACCAACGTCAGGCCAATCTTTACTTAAAAATGTAACTTTCATAAAAGGTTTATTAATTTCATAATCTTCAAGCTCAATACCTGTTTCTTCTAAAACTTCTCTTTTTAAACATTCATTAAAAGTTTCATTTTCTTCTAAATGTCCTCCTGGAAATTGATAAACATTATTTCCGTTTCCAATTAATATTTTATTATCATTAATAATAAGAGATTTTATTCATATCTCTGTTTCAGTAATATCTTGTTCAGTTAAATTATCATAATTATATATTTTTTCTTTCATGCTTAGCCTTCTTTCTTGGTAACTCATTTGTTTTTGTAAATCACATTATAACAAAATTATTGTAACACAAAAAAGCAAATTTTATATAAATTCACTTTTATTTATCTATTTCAACATTAATTGCTTTATTAATAATTTCCATTGAACTGCTTAATTCTGTATAAGCTCTTTCAACTTCTGTAATATCCCAAAATTTTAGTTTACCATTAAAACTTCCCGATATATTATTACAATGCTGCTTTATTTTGTTTATTTGTAACTCATCAGAAACTGCAACTACAGCTTGAACTGATATATCTTGGGAAGCGTTCATTAAACTAACTATTAATGAATCAATTGAACCATTATCTTGAACTTCAAACACATATTTAATTTTACCTAAATTACCAACATTAAATTCCCATATAGCATCAGCAATTTTACCAGAATTTTTTATATTACCTTTAATATTAGTATTATAACCAAGTAAACTACCAATACTTTTTATATAATCAACTATTTCATTATGGTAGGATTTATTATTGACAACAGTTTCTTTTGTAAGACTTTTTTCTTCATTAATAGGTTCTAAATTTTTTAGGACATCCCAAAAGAAATAATCAACAAATAACAAATTTTCTTTCCTATTATATTTTTTTAACAATATATTTTGGATTTCTTTACTATATTTTGTAAGTTCTATATATTTTTTTCCTGTTAATTGATAATTATGTCTAGGAACTTCTTGAATACCTAAATATTTATACGCATTTGCTGCTGTAGTATTCCAAATCATATATTCATTTGGATTTATATAGCATAATAATTCACTCATCATTGCTGGCCCAAATCCTTTTATTTTATCTTTAAAATTATCCCATCTAACTTCAATTGAATCATTACCATATAAAAGATAAGCAATTGATTTTTTCAAATTATCAAAACCATTATCACTTATATATTTATCTATTATATAATGTTTATTTCCCCAAATAATCATAGCCCACAATTTACTAATATATTCATAAAATTCTTCTTCATTCATTGCAACTATTTTATCTGAAGTATAACTTTTATAATATTCTTCTCTTTCTAACCTTTCACTTAAATCAGTTAGATCATTATTTATATTAACTTTGCAAATATACTCATCTAAATGTTTATATAATAAATTTTTGTTCATTAATTACCTCCTACATTTTATTACCAGTAATACTGAAAAACTTATCAAAAAATTCTAATAATTTATCAATAACTTTATTTTTCTTTTCTTGTCTATCATTTGTAAGTGTAAACATATTCATAGGTGGAAGAATAGTTGATACTTCCATACCATTAGTTTCTACTCTACCTTGTTCAAATGACCTTTGAACAAAATTATATGTTTCTTCTCTATTTAGTCCTTCATCAAATATAATTTTGTCAAGTTCTTCTTTCTTCTTACTATTCATAAATGACTCAAAATCATTATATACATTAGAATTTTGATTTAAAGATTCAATAAATGACATAATTAAATCTTTTTTATTTCTTAAATCCGGACTTGCCATAATAGTCTTCTGAATAGTAACTAGTATTTCTTTATCTTGCATATTAGAATCATGATATTTCTTTACTAATCCTAAAATATAATCAATGTTTACTTCAATCGATTTAATTAATTCCATTTCAAAAACAATATCTTCTGATACATCAGTTTTATCTCTTTTTGCTTTATTTCTAAATTCATTATAAAGTTCAATATAAACACTGTGATAATCTTGTTTGTTCCTATCACTAATTAATTCTTCACTTTTAAATTCATCAAACGAAGATAGAATATTAGTAACTTTTAATATAGCACCATATAATTTTATAAATTCTTTTTGCTCATTTTCACTTTGCATTAATTTCCCTGGAACAAATTTAGATATTAATTTTTCAACTAATGTTTTATATCCTTCAAATCTTTTTCCATTATCATCAATATATCCATAATAATAGTCATTATAAGGTTTTAATAATACGACTCCGTGAGCCTCTTCATCACCAAATTTAGCTAATGCTTCATTTAATCTATCTTCTAAATTTCTAAACGAAACAATATTTCCATATGTTTTAACACTGTTTAATATTCTATTAGTTCTAGAAAACGCTTGAATTAACCCATGCCACTTTAAATTTTTATCAACCCATAATGTATTTAAAGTTTTTGCATCAAACCCAGTTAAAAACATATTAGCAACAATAAGGATATCTATTTCTCTATTTTTCATTCTTAAAGAAACATCTTTATAATAATTTTGAAATCTTTCTGAAGAAGTATCATAACTTGTTTCAAATATTTGATTATAATCTTTTATAGCATTATCTAAAAAAGTTCTATCATCTATATTTAGTGATTCAGTAGATTCAGAATTTTCATCAATAACACCATCTTCTCCATTAACACCATATGAGTATATTAATGCAACTTTTAAATTACTCTTTTTTATTGATAAAACTTTTTTAAATTCTGCATAGTATTCTTTAGCCATTTTTATACTTGATACAGCAAATATTGAATTAAAACCATTTATATTCTTTTTAGTTTTGATTTCTTCTGTGTCTTGTTTCTTTGCTACGTCTATAACATTATCTAAAGTTGAAAAAATATAAGATTCACTTGTTTTTGTTTTAATACTAAAGTGATCAATGATATATTCTGTAATTAACTGTATTCTTGTACTATGATCAAACAATTTTTCTTCATCAATATTATATATTTTTTCATCTTTAACATCATCTCTAATATCTACTCTTCCAACATATTCATATCTAAAAGGTAATACATTTTTATCAGCAATAGCATTTACAATTGTATATGTATGTAATCTTTCTCCAAATACTTGTTCAGTAGTTTCGGTAATTCCTTTAATTGTTCTAGCATTTTCTGGAAATATTGGAGTTCCAGTAAATCCAAAAATATAATACTTTTTAAATTTCTTAATAATAGATTTATGCATTTCCCCAAACTGAGATCTATGACATTCATCAAATATAAATACTACATGCTTAGTAAATACCTCACTATCAGAATTCTTTTTTATAAATGTAGATAATTTTTGAATAGTAGTAATAATAATTTTAGCATTAGGATCATTTAATTGATTTTCCAAAATTTTAGTGGATGTATTAGAGTTTGCAGCACCTTCTTTAAACCGATCATACTCTTTCATTGTTTGATAATCCAAATCTTTTCTATCAACAACAAATAAAACTTTATCTATAAAATCTAACTTACTAGCAAGTTGTGATGTTTTAAAAGATGTTAAAGTTTTTCCAGAACCAGTTGTATGCCAAATATATCCACCAGCTTTTATTGTTCCGTAAAATTTATTATTATAAGCAATATTTATTCTATTTAAAATCTTTTCAGTTGCAACAATTTGATATGGTCGCATAACTAGTAAATCTTCTTCACTAGTAAATACACAATATTTAGTTAATACATTAAGTAAAGTATGCTTTGTAAAAAAAGTTTTTGCAAAATCTATTAAATCAGTAATACCATTATTTTTTTGATCTGCCCAATAAGAAGTAAATTCAAAAGAATTAGATTTCTTTTTAGTTTTGTTATTAATATGAAATTCTCTAGTAGTATTTGAATAATATTTAGTTAAAGTACCATTAGAAATAACAAAGATTTGAACAAAATTATATAAACCACTACCAGCCCAAAAGGAATCTCTTTGATATCTTTCTATTTGATTAAAAGCTTCCCTTAAATCTACTCCTCTTTTCTTTAATTCAACATGAACCAAAGGCAAACCATTAACTAAAATAGTTACATCATATCTATTGTCATAATTACCATCATTATTAACATATTGATTTAACACTTGAACACTATTATTATGAATATTATTTTTATCTATTAAATATATATTTTTCTTTTCACCAGAATCTAAAGTAATTTCTTGCTTATAATCTTCTTGTATTAATCTAGTCTTCTCAATTATATAATCATTTTTATTAGCAATAACTTTACTAAAGAAATAATCCCATTCTCCATCAGTAAAATTATAATTATTAAGTTTTTCTAGCTGTCTCCTCAAATTTAAAATCAGTTCAGATTCAGTATTAACATTTAAATATTCATAACCTTGTTCAACTAAAGTATCAATTAATTCTTTTTCTAAAGCAGCCTCACTTTGAAAATAAGTTACCACTCTGTTTAAGCCTTTATATTCAGCAAGTACTGTTGAGTTATCATTTTCACTCATAATATTTATACTATTCATTATGTTCCTCCCATTTATAATCTTCTAAAAATTGATTAAAATAATTTATAAATAATTCTCTATATAGTGAATTTACCATTTTTTCTTCTAATTCATCATTACTATCGTGACTGTAATAATCAAGCAATCTAATAATTTCATCCTTTTGAGATAAATGTTCATTCAAAAAATAATCCCATTTTGTATAGCCATAAACATTAGCCATTTTTTCTAAAATAACTCTAAAATTATGAAAATCTTCTTTTGATATATCATTATCAGTTATGTTTTGTAATATTTTGTTTTTTAACACAATGTGATATCCAAAAGGAGAATCTTTTTGATCTCTAACAACATATTTATCATTTTTTATTATTAAAGATTTACTTTGATCACTTTTTAATTTTACTTCATTAAACAATATATTCCAAAATATTTTGTTATGAGTTGAAATAAATAACCCCATTTCTCTTCCTAATTTATGAATTTCTCCAATTTTCTTTTTCAACACTTTTCTAATTTGAACCGCTATTGACACTATGTTTTCTTCAACTAAAGAAGCAACAGGATCATCAATAATTATATATTTTAAATCATCTTCTGCACCATCGCAAATATCAGATAACCTTTGTATAACAATTGAATAAAATACTGACCATATGAACAAAGTCTCTTCACCTTTTGAAATTTTAATATTATCAATTGTAGTATCATCACCAGTAGTCAAAGAAAAAGTAATTCTTGTTATCCTTTCGGCTACAATTTCAAAATTTATATTAATTTTTTTATTAGCTAAATAAATAAAATTCTTGTTTATATCAGCATCTAGTCCGTTAGTTATAATAGCATTATATATAATAGCATCACTGTCATTTATTTGTAAATAATACTCTTCATTTTCACTATCATAATTCCAAATAAAATATTCTTCAAAAAAAGCACTAAAACACAGCACTTCATTTGATTTAAATTTTTTTCTTAAACAATATGAAGTTCTGGTCTTCCCTATTCCATTATTAGCATATATCAGTAGTATTTTATTACTATAATTAGTTACAATTTTATTTGTTAGTTCATCAATTGTGGAGCACTCAAAATCAGCCATTATTTGACTCCTTAAAACTTAATAATTCATTTCTAAAATATTCATATTGCTTTCTTCTTAATTCTATTTCAGCAGGCAGTCCAATACTTAAACTTCTTGTTAAATCATCAAATTTATCTAAAATATTAATTATTTTTTCTTGTTCTTTAATATTAGGTATTGGTATATTCAAACTAACCAATTTTTCTTGTGTCAAATGAGGAATTGTAGACCCAGTTTTTACAGACTCAACAAAGTCCCTAAATACTTTTGAATTAAAATAATGATAAATATATCTAGGCAAAACATTTTTATCTGTAATTTTTATTCTAAAAACGCCACTATTTAAAGTAGTTAATTTATCTGGTTCGTCATTCAAGTATGCTATTTTACCCAAAGTCCCATCCTTTGTTATCAAAATATCATTTTTATGTACTTGAATATTTTCATCCATTTCATATCTTTCCTTTGTAACAAATACACACTTATTAAAATCTATTTTCCCATCATTTTTAAAATTTGTACCTGTAATAAGATAATAATCTCCAGTAGTTAAATATTCTGCAGTAGTTAATCTTTGCCATCCGACCCTTGCCTTAACAAGTGCAATATCTGTTATATGTTTTGTGTCTCCATTCATGTAGCACTCAAAAATCTTCTCACTCCAAAAATCATATTGTTTCTTTCTCACTTCCAATTCTGCTTCCAATTCTGCTTCTAATTCTCCAAATTTATCTAGTATTCTAACTATTTCTTTTTGTACTTCTATTGGTGGTATAGGAATGCTGGTATTTTTAATTGTCTCAGAACTTAAATTAGGTTGTGCGCCACCACCAGCTAAATTATAAAAATAATTTACCTTAGATAAAAGAAAATGATATAAAAAATGATTATTTAATATTTTAGTATCTTTGGAAATTATTTTACCGATTCTTTGATTTAAATATAAGACGTGCTGTGTTTTATTCATTCCCACTTTACCCGTCGTTGCTCCAGACATAGCAATTACTATATCTTCATAATTAACTTTAAAAGCTTCAAGATTAAAATTGTAATCATTGATATCTATATATTTTACATCATCCAAATCAATAGTTTTTCCATTAATATTAGTAATTCTTAGAAGAATATCTCCCGTACTTTTAAACAAACCGCTTTTAAATGCATAACCATTTTGAAAAAAACAACAATCTTCTAATTTTTTATATTCAACCCCATTAGGACATTTTTCTTTTAATAATTCTTGTATCCTACTCATGATAATCAACCTCTAATTCTTTGATTATCTCTTCTAATTCTTTTCTTATTTGTTGTTGTCTTGGAACTATTTCAGCTAGTTTTTTATTAACTTCTTCTATATCTATTTTTTCTTCATTTATATTTGATTTTAAATAAGAATTTACTGAAATATTATAATCGTTTTCTGTTATTTCTTCATAAGTTGCTAGATAAGATTTATTTTCTACTGACTTTCTTTCTTTTACTAAGTTGACTATATTTGTTATGTTTTCATTTGATAATTTGTTCTTATTGGTATTTCTAACAAATTCTTCTGATGCATCTACAAATAGAATATTATTATCTGTTTTATTTTTCTTTAATACTAAAATACAAGTTGCAATTGATGTACCAAAGAATAAGTCTGAAGGCAATTGTATAACTGTATCTACAAAGTTATTATCTATCATATATTTTCTAATTTTTTGTTCTGCTCCGCCCCTATAAAGTACGCCTGGAAACTCAACTATTGCCGCTGTTCCTTTTGGTGAAAGCCATGATAGCATATGCATAGTAAATGCTAAATCTGCTTTTGATGCCGGTGCTAATACACCTGCTGGTGCAAATCTTTCATCATTTATTAATAGAGGATTTTCTTTTCCTGCCCATTTAATTGAATATGGAGGATTAGATACTATTGCATCAAATGGTTCATCATCCCAGTGTTCTGGATGTATTAAAGTATCTCCTCTAGCTATATTAAAATTATTATAATTTATATTATGTAAAAACATATTAATTCTAGCTAAGTTATAAGTAGTTAAATTTATTTCTTGTCCAAAAAAACCTTGTTTAACATTTTCTTTTCCTAATATTTTAGCAAATTTTAATAATAAACCACCAGAACCACATGCCGGATCATATACTTTATTCACTGATGTTTTATCTTGTATAACAATTCTCGCAAGTAATTCACCAACTTCTTGTGGAGTAAAAAATTCTCCTCCTGATTTACCAGCGGATGAAGCATACATTGTCATTAAAAATTCATAGGCATCTCCAAATAAATCTATATTATTATCTTGATAATCTCCTAACTTTAAATCACCAATAGCATTAAGCATCTTAACTAATTTTTCATTTCTTTCATCTACTGTGTTACCTAATTTGTTATCAATAGTAAAGTCATCAAATAAACCTTTTACATCATCTTCTGAAGCAGTGCCTCTAGCTGATGATTCAATATTATTAAATATATTAGAAATAACTACATTTAAATTTTCATTTTTATCTGCATTTTTTCTTACATTACAAAATAATTCACTAGGTAATATAAAAAATCCTTTTTCTTCCAATATTTGTGATTTACCTAATAAAGCTTCTTCATCACTTATATTTCTATATTCAAAATTAGATAATCCAGCTTTTCTTTGATTTTCGTTTACATAGTGTTCTATATTTTCAGATATAAATCTGTAAAATAATAAACCTAATACATATTGTTTAAAATCCCATCCATCTACAGAACCTCTAAGTTCGTTTGCTATTTTCCAAATAGTTTTATGTAATTCTTCTCTTTCTAATTCTTTCTTATTGTTCATACTTTTATTTCACCCTTACTTCTTATTAATTTTTAAAGATTGCTTTATTAATGGAATAACATTATCAATATCTTCTTCATTAAATATTTCAACTCGATAATCACCATTACCCCAATGTCCTTTAGTAGCAATATCTTCTGTTATTTTTAAAGGATCACTTAAAATACCTTTTTTTACATTTAAAACTACTTTTAATTTATTTTTAAATACTTCTACATCACATATATTGGTTTTACCTTTAAATGCAATATAAACTTTCTTTATATCTAAATCTATATCATCTAATTCTAATATTTTATTTTTTAAATTTTCATATAATTCTTTAATTTCTCTAGATACATTATTTAAATGATCTTCTTCTGTATAAACTTTAATTTCATTATTTACTTCTTCTTGTTTAGATATTAAATTCATTTCTTCTACTTTTATATTACTTGTTTTCTTAATAAATTCAATATCTACAATATCTTCTTCATATCTAGTTACTTTTATTAAATCAACTGGAATGTTCTTAAAATCAGTAGCATTTAATTGATATGCTGTATATATTGGAGAAACAAATATAATTCTTGACTGACTCCAATCTATATCACTTATTCTTAAACTTTTATTTGTTTTCTCATTATATTTTAAAACAAAGTCAGCTTTTCTTTCTAATAACAATTTTAAATAAGTATATCCTTGGTCAACCAAACTATTATTTTTAACATTCTTATATTCAATAATTTTAAAAGATTTAGTTTCTTCATCAAAAGCTAATGTATCTATTCTAAAATTTCCTACTGAAAATTCAGTTTCAATAAATATATAATTTAATATTTTATTTAAATTGTTTTCAAAATATTTTTGTAAATCTTTTTCATATTTAAAATCATTTTGTTTAAGTTCCTTATTATTTTTTAATATCAAAGTCTCACCTCATTTTTTCACTATGTTAATTATATCATATGAATGAATGATTTTGTAAAATATTGTCATTTTTTTATAATAGAAATAATATTATTTAATTTTATTAATTAAATATCTTAAGATTTATTAAATTACTTTTTTCATTAACAAAATTGTGCTATAATTTTCCTGTGGTAAATTGTGTTATGAAAAAAAGAAGTAAAACAATTAAAATAAGTATAATAATGTTTATATTATTACTAAGTTTTCCTATTACTGCTAATGCAGGAATAATATGTAATGATGGATGGGAAAGTTCATGTGTAGTATCTGGTCCAGGATGTTGCTCACATCATGGTGGTGTGGCTGGAAATACAACATCTTCTTCAAATTATGACAATTATTCATATAGTGAAAAAATAACTTCCAATAGTTCAGAAAATTCTGATTATTCAGGAATTGCTATTATGATTATAATAATTATATTGATATTTATCGGAGCATTTAGTGATAATAAATCATAAAAAATAATAGATAATAAATCTATCAAAAAAAGACCTAAAGTAATAAACTAGGTCTATTTTTTAATTCTTTTATCAAATAACTCTTCAACAATTAAATCTCTTGAATATAAATTATTATTTTTACCTAATAATAAATTTTCATAAAATTTAATTAAGAAACTATTATCTTCTCTTATATTTAAATAATTATTAAAATAATTACTTCTTACTAATGCATTTCTATAATAAACTGATTTTTCTTTAAACATAGTATTATCCACTTCATATCCAAGTGATACTAAATACTTTTCTATAAATAATGCAGTTGTTCTAGTATTACCTTCTCTAAATGGATGTATTTGCCATATACTTGATGAAAATTTAGTTATATTATTAATTACATCAACTATGTTCATTTCTTCATAATTTTTATTTTTTTCTAAAGATATATCATAATCTAATGATTGTTCTAATAATTTACAATCACCATAAGCTACAGAATCATTATTTAAGATTCTTTCGTGTTTAGAAATATCCACTTTTCTAAATTCACCTGCAAATTCATAAATATCTTTAAATAAATATCTATGAATGTATTTTATATAATCTACTGATAACTCAAGGTAATCATCTTCTAATAATTGAACTATTCTAGTAGAAACTAAATCACATTCAAATTCCTCTTGTATTGTTTTATCAGTTTTATCTTTTTCTACATAATATTGTTTTAATTCATGTTCAACTTCATAAATTGTTTTTTCACCTGTTACATTTTCTTGTAACAACTTTTCTAAATACTTAGATGGCTTTAAGTTATCAACTTCTTGAAGTCCAATAGCCATATCCCACTCTAATTGTTTTACATAGTTTTTAGATGTTTCTGTTTCGATATATTCATTTATACTTGAATCTAATTCTTTTTCTGACATTCTAGAACCTCCATTGTTAACATTATATCAAAAAAAGTCTTTATTTGTCATTATTATTCAGATAAAAATTTAGTGGTCTTATTTGAATGTTTTTTTAATTTTTGACTATCTTACTAAATATTAAAAGCTAATACTTTATTTTAGTATTAGCTTCATTTTGTTGTTAAATAATTTTTAAATTTCAAATAATAACAATTATTTTTTAAGAAATAAATCGACCAATATTAAATTAAACAACCTATATAATAAAAAACTACTATTTGCATTATTAGAATTATTGGCAAGCCAATTACAAAATAATTCTTATTAGTTTTATGATGGAATGTATACATAGCAATTATTCCACCTAAACTACCACCCAAAAAACTTATTGTAAAAAGTGTAAATAAACTAATTCGATAATAATTTTTTTTAGCTTTATATTTATCTATTCCAAAAGTAATAAAACTAAGAATATTAATTAGTATCAAATAAATAATAATCCAATTATGTTCATATATAAATTTGATATTAAAATGAAGACCATTTTTTAATAACAAATATATAAATATTTCTATAAACATTATACAAATACTATATACTTTTACTAACAAATTTTGTTTTCGAATTTGATGATCAAACAATAAAATAGCAAAAACTATTCCTAATGATCCACCCAAAGTTGCAATAACTAACAATAATAATTCTAATTTATTTCTAAATAAATTACTATTAAGTACAAATAAAATAATTCCCAAAAGATTAATAATTACTAAATAATAACTCATAAATAATACCTCTTATACTTTTTTATAGTCATTTTTTCTTAACTCTTCATTAAAATTTCAGTGGAAATTTAATCATAATTTATTTTGAACTATTAATTGATATGTTAAATAAGGAAAAGGATTATCTCTATTTGTTAAATAGTAGTATTTAACAATATGCAATATTTTATTATCAATTAATTCATCATCCATCAATTTTCTTTCATTCTTTAATTTTTGAATTTGATCATATAATAAGCCATCATATTCATATGGTGATTCATCTATATTTTTAATACATTCGTTTATTATTTCTTCAATTGAAAGAAATTTATCATTTTTTTCATTATATTTAATTTCATATCTTTTTAATTCTTCTAAAGATTTAATATTTTCTTCAATAATTATTTTTGATAATTCTTCTACATATAATATATTTTCATTAGTAACATGTTCTTGTAATTGTTTAATTATTGTCATTTTTCATAAAACCCTTTCTGTTATATTACATAATAAATCACATAAATCTTCATATTTTAATTCATAATTAATATTTTCGTAAAAATAGTTACATACATCATATATTGTTGCTTCCAAAAACATTTGTTTAAGTGAAATATAATATGAAACATCTATTCCAAATAAAAGTTCAATTGAAACTGTTACCATTCGTAACTTTTCTATATCTTCTAAATTTAATTCACCATTTTTTAATAATTCAACTCTTGTTTCATATTCTTCAATAAATTTTCTTAGTACATTAACTTGGCTTGGATTACATTTTTCTATAATATAATGTGTAAATGTATCAGCTATTTTAATTTTTTCATTTATCATCCCTGTTAATTCACTTAATTGTTTCCCATTTATTGTAAATGAATCAAATTCTTTTATTTCTATTTCAGCATCAGATAAATATTGAAGTTCTATTTTATACTCTTCTACATTTTCTAATAATTCTTTTATCATCTACTAACCTTCTTTTCCATGTAATTTTCTTCCCATTTAATTAATAATGTATATGCTTCTGGTATTTTATTTTTCAAATAATTATAATAAGCAATTTTATCCTCTATTACTATTGAAGTACTATAAGCACCATGTCCATCTGTAGATACTACAATTGGAATTCCATGTTCCAAATAATCTATATAAGGTAATTCTTCTATACTATTTATATTAGACAATGAATTGTTTGATACAGCATTAATTTCAATTATAACATTATTTTTTTTAAGAAAATCATAATAATAATCATTTTTTTTATAATGTATACCATGACCTATTCTTAATTCTGGTGGTGGAAAATCTTTATAACCGTTATCTAATTTTATTTTATCAATTATTTTAAATATTTTTTCACTATTTTCTTCTGTACCAAAAGCCTCACCAGAATGTATTCTTAAAACAGATTTTGGACATTTAACTAAGACTTCAAGAACTGAATTCAACTTTTTATAATAACTTTTTCTTCCCGTTTCTTTTAACTCATCATCATCCAAAGGAGTTTCCATTCCCATGAAGTCAAAACCTATAGCTATACCATTTTCGTATGCTCTTTTTATCTTTTCCTTGGTAGATGCACCTATTTTATTGACTCTTTGAGTACATAATAAAAATGTATACTTTAATTTACCCTTAGTTTCATCATTTTGTTTAAAACAATTTATTAAATCTTCATTAGCAAAACTGATTTCAGCATATTGAACACCATTGTCTATTAACTCTTTTAAACAACGATTAAAATAATCATTATAAATCACTTGTTGTGCGGTTTTTTCACTAATATTATGTTTACTTGCGAATTGTTTTATTATAAAAGCTAAAAGTTCAGATCTATTTCTATATAAATTATTTAATCCTTTATCATAAGGAACTTTCTTCCCCAATGGTATAGAAATTGCCTCTATCGCATTTTTATTATCTAACAAATACTTAAATTCAATATATTCACTATTTTCATTCTCAGTTTTATTAATAGGCCAATATATATAGTTTGAATATTTTACTAATAATTGTAAAAACTCTTTTGCTGATAACATTCCCATTAAATGAGTATGTAATTCTGTTTTTGTTTGTTTAAATCTTGAATATTCCATGTTATCACTCCATTATGATTATAACATATTTTAAAATTATTTTTTGTGAAATTAAATTTTTCAACAAAATTGTAAATAATAAAACTAGATAAATTCAATTATCTAGTTTCTTTTATTCTATTATAAGTGGATGCTATCTAAATTTACTAAGCAGATAAATTAACCTTATATTTTTATAAATACT
>CALVZI010000049.1 GCA_944372485.1 uncultured Bacilli bacterium | reverse complement strand
CTTTAAGCAGGGTTTACCATGCGGTATCAACTAAAAATTTTTACCCTATTTTTTAATAAAATTTACTTATTTAGTTCATTTTTGCAGTTTATTTGAAAAAATGTGCAAGATTTAAAATCTTACAATTCCTTTATTTATAAGGGTTTCTTGGAGGGGTTTACTAAATCGGTATCAAGCAATTGATACCACTTTTATTAACCCTATTATTTTTATCAAAATTATCCATAAAAAAATCAAATCTTTCTATATTATTATTTTTCTTACAAGAACTTTCTTGTACATTATTATACCATATTATTTTGATTTTTTAGATAATCTAAAGTAACTTTATATTGATTTTTTAAAAGAAATATCTTTAACTATGATATATCTTCTTTTTATTATTATTCAAGTTAATAAAAGTATGAAAAAAGCCACGAATAAATTAATATACGTGACTCCAATTTATTAAAATTGTGTGGGACCCATTACCTCCAAGATAGCTCACAAATAAATGCTTATATTACTTCACTTGTACCTTAATTATACCCTTTTTTATAAAATGTCAAATCTTTTTTATCTACTTATTATTTGAAAATAAATTAAGATATTCATTAATACTTTTTAATTTAGTTTTTCGCTCGCCTGAATTCATACTATTTAGATTTTCTGTGCTATTTTGCAATGAATCGTAGTATATTGTATCATCTAGCATAACTTTATCGCCATATACAAACATATGAGTTTTTACTGGCATATATAAACAAGAAATTTCAGAATCTCTTACACTTTCGCTAAGATTTTCCATAGGATCCCAACTCATATGAATATAAACACATTTCTCTTTTTTTACGACTAACTGATATAATGTATTTAATGTTAAATAATTTCTAAATTTATCTATATCAGCTAATTTTTCCCTTTTTCTTTCTTCATCCTTTATATCATGACAATGTTCTCTAACTGGAAATACCCAAAAAGAAACTGCTTGGTTTACACATTCCATTAATTTATCTATTTCTGTAGCAGATAACTTTCTTAATGATAATTCTATTGCTGATTTTTTTAACTTATACTTTAAATCTGTTTTAAAATTAATAACATCTGTTTCCAATTTAAATATTAAATCATTAAAATCTAGCATAACATACTCCTTCCATAAAATTAATATTTTTATTATACCAAAAAAAATATGAAAATTCAATTATTAATACCTCTTTTGATAGTGTTTCCAAAACGAAAAGATTTTAATAATTTGCTAATGCTACTCCTAAACTAAAAGCAGTAGTTTTTCCCCCTCCTCCGCCTTTTTGATTGGCGATAACGATTACTTTGCAATGTGATATTCTATTCTCTCTCCTTTCTATAAATTTAGCCACCATAAATAAATATGATTGCTATGTACTCCATTTCTGACATAAAAAAAGAACTGAATTATTATCAGTCAAAAAAATTATTTTTCTAATATATCAATATATTTTAAAAAGTTAGTCATCTATAACTTCTGTATTTCTATTTTCATTTATTAATTTTGTTCTCATAACATTTAAAGCGTTAATAATTATTTTTAATTCATAGTCATCCATTTTTATTTTCTTCTTTTTCATAAAATCACGATTCAACTCAATTTACTTATATTATACTTAATTTTAGAAAAATGTTAAATGTGGAATTTATATTGAATTTTTAATGTGTTATTAACCATCGTAATCACTTTAATAATTCTCTTATAAAAAATCAATAAAAACAGAGTATTTTATGCATTTTATTCCAAATTTACCTATTTTTTTATAAAAACGTGCAAGATGTAAAACATCAAAAGCCCTTTATTTATAAGGTTTTAAAGGTGTTATTAATTAAATCGTAATCAACCATTGAATTTGTTTACTATTTGTGTTCACTTAAATTCATTACTTTTTACTCATTATAATATATTGTTTCTAAATCAATATTAAAATATTTTTTATTAATACTTTTTTTATGTATTAAATCATCATCTTTATAAACTGTAATATAATTATCATCAATTATAATTTTATATCCTAATTTTTGAAGTTCATTTTTATTTATTTCTTTAATATTACTCGGTAAAAATAATTTATTATAATAATCATACAAAAATTCTATCTCAAAACTTATTTCTTCACAATATTTATCACTTATGGCATAAACAAAATTATTTGAATCACCAAGGGTACCATTGCCACTTGAATAATATGATAATAAAAGCGTACTATTATGTATTAAATATACTTCTTTAAATAACGATATTACAAATAAAAATATTGGTGTTAATACTATTATTACAAATAATTTTAGTAGTTTTCTATTTTCAATAATATTATTTTATTTTTTTGTTCTTATTAAACAAATAATAATAGATATTAAATATAAAATTACACTTACAAAAGATATAAACCAAATTATTAAAATAATAAAATCAACAATAATTGGCAATAAATTATGCAGTAACACTGATATTACAAACAAATATAAGATAAATATTACATCTCCAATTATTATATATTTATTAATTTTCTTATCTTTATTTTTTATTGCTAAAACTATTGATATTATACTTAAAATTGAAATTATAATTGGTGTATAATAAATGAAATGCTTAATACTCATAACACCACTTCCTTTTTTATTCCTTTAATATTATAACACGTATAATACTAATAAGTAAATTAAATAATTTTAATATTTAATTAATTTACTATATAATATTATATACTCATTTTATAAAATGAGTATATAAGTTGCAATTGAGTTTAGGCAAATT
>CALVZI010000048.1 GCA_944372485.1 uncultured Bacilli bacterium | reverse complement strand
AAAAGATACATTATTTAAATATATAAAAGATTTTGGATTTGGAGAAAAAACTGGTGTTGATTTAAATGGTGAAGCTTCAGGTATATTATTCTCTCTTGATAAAGTAGGACCTGTTGAACTTGCAACTGCTTCATTCGGTCAAGGTGTGAGTGTAACACCTATCCAACAAATAACAGCTGTTAGTGCGGCTATTAATGGTGGTAAACTATTAAAACCATATATTGTTAAGAGTTTAAATGAACCAGAAACGAATCAAGTTATAAAAGAAAACAAGACAACAGTTGTTAGACAAGTAATTAGTAAAGAAACTAGTGATGAAGTAAGATATGCTTTAGAAAGTGTTGTAACAAATGGAAGTGGAAGAACTGCTTTCATTGATGGTTATCGTGTTGGTGGGAAAACCGGAACAGCTCAAAAAGTATTAGATGGAAAATATATGGTTGGAAATTATATAACTTCATTTATGGGATTTATGCCAGCTGATGATCCACAAGTAGTTGTATATATTGCAGTTGATAATGCTAAAGGTATAACTCAGTATGGTGGTACTGTTGCTGCTCCTATTGTTAAAAATGTATTAGAAGATATTATTGATATTTTAGATATTGAAAAAAGAGATGGTGCAAGTGAGAAAAAGTATAATTATACTGATAAAAAATATGTAACGGTTCCAAATGTTATTGATATGAATAAAAGTGATGCTGTAAAGGAATTAAAAGATTTAAAAGTAGAGTATTCTGGTAGTGGTGATAAAGTAGTTGAACAAAGTCCAGAAGCTGGAACTAGAATATATGAAGGGGAAACAGTTAGATTATATTTAAGTAATTAAAAGAGGATACAATATCTTCTTTTATTTTAAATTTACATGTTGTAAAAGAACGCAAAAAAATAAAAAAATGAGTAGAAAAGCAACAAAATTAATTAATTTATTTTAGTTGTATATAAATATTTTTTCATGATATAATTATTTCGGTGATAATATGGGAGTAAAAGTTTTAAATGGTAAAGTAGTTGCTGATAAAATAAAAGAAAATTTAAAAGAGAGAGTAGATAGTTTGTATAGTAAAACAGGTGTTAAACCGTGTCTTGCTATTATTACAATGGATAATGATTATGCAAGTAAGATGTATGTAAAAATGAAAGTTAATGCTTGTAAAAAATTAAATATTGATACTATTATTGAAAATTTAAGTGAAGAATCAACTACAGAAGATGTTTTAAAGTTAGTAGATAAATTTAATAATGATGATAAAATAGATGGTATATTAATAGAGCATCCACTATCTAAGCAAATTGATGAACGATTATGTTTTAATAGAATTGATTTAAATAAAGACGTTGATGGCGTTAATGCGGCTAATTTTGGATTAATGGCAATGAAGGAAAATGCTTTTGTTTCAGCAACCCCAGCTGCGATTATGTCTATTATTGATTATTATAATATTGATATTGCTGGGAAAAATGTTGTAGTTGTAGGACGTAGTCCTATTTTAGGTAAACCTGTTGCCATGCTTTTATTAAATAAAAATGCAACTGTTACAATATGTCATTCTAAAACTTATAATTTAAATGAATATTTAAAAATAGCTGATATTGTTGTTGCTGCTGTTGGTAAACCTAAGTTTATTAAAGGAGATAATTTAAAAAATGGTGTTATTATTCTAGATGCAGGATATAATAAAGGAAATGTAGGAGATGTAGATATTGAATCTTGTATGAATAAAGTAAACGCTTATACTCCTGTTCCAGGTGGAATTGGTCCAGTTACAATTGCTAAATTACTTGAACAAACAGTAATCTCTTATGAAAATAAAAACAATAAAAAATTAACTTTAAAAAAATAATTAAGAACATTTAGTTTTTTTTTGTAACATTTTGTAAAGTTTACAACAAGAGTCTTGTAATAGTAATAATTATGTGATATATTTTTATAGTAGTTTAAGGGTAAGTTATATCTTAAACAATTAGTTATATAAAATAAAACATGAAAGAGTTATTTTATTTTTATATTTAGAAGCAGTAAAAAAATTTAGAAGTAATATTATTTAATACTACTTTTTTTGTCGCCTAAAAATCATTTTTTAATAGGAGGAAAGTGTGCAAAAGAAGATTAAATATTTAATAATTTGTTTTTTACTTTTAACTTCATGTTTTATTACATATAATTTTGTTAGTGCTAAAGGAAGTAGTGAAAGTTATAAAGTTACTAATAATATTCCTAGTAGTGATAGATATAACTCATTAAATGGTGAAGAGGTTTTAAATAATAATGAAGAAGTAGAGTATAAAGAAAATACAATTGTTAATAGAAAAAGTATTAGTACTTATAAAAGAGATAAGGAAACAGTAACAAATACAGACAATGAAGTTAATGAATTAGATACTGATAATGTTATTGAAACAAAAGATTTCTCTAGTGTTATTAAAGCTGTTGAGTTAGCTGAAAAAACTTTTTTAGAAAGTGATTATAATTATGCTTTTGATTTAGTACAAGGTGTAACCGATAATATTTTACAAATTTCTTTATTAGAAAGATTAGAAATTGTTAAAAATATAATTGATTTAGAAAATAATATTACTAAATTTATTAATATGTTTAATAATTCTAAAAATATTTATGATATTAATGAAGTAAGAGATTATTATAAAGAAAAAATATATAATCAAATTAATGAAATTACTAATACTTCTAAAAAAGAAGAATTAGAAAATAAAATAAAAGATATTGTAAATATTATTAACGATTATGATAAACCAATTATAAGTGGTGTAGAAAATAATAAACATTATGAAAAAGTAGAAATAGATGTGTTTGATGATAGTAATGTTACTATAAAAGTTTTATATAATGGTGAAGAAATTGATTATAAAAACAGTTATAGTAATGTTGGAGTTTATGAAATATTTGTAAGAGATGAGGCGTTTAATGAAGAGTATTTAACTTTTACAATTGAAAATAGTGCTCCAAAGTTTTTAAACATTTTAAACGGTCATAGGTATAATGAAATTATTGTAAGTGTAGATGATGATAATTTAGATAGAATTAATGTTTTTTACTATGAAGATCGAACTAATACAATAATTCCTAATAATACTAAATTAGAGCATGATGGTACATATAGAATTACAGCTTATGATAAGTCTGGTAATAGTACTAAAATATATGTTGCCCTTGATACAGAGGTATCAGATGTAACTATAACAAAATCAAATAATGATCAAGCTACAATTGATGATGTTACTGTAACTATTAGTTCTAGTGAAAATATATATGTTGATGGTTTCTCTAAAATAGATGAACAAACATTCCAGAAAACATATAGTGAAAATGGAACTTATAGTGTAGAAGTAAAAGATACTTGTGGTAATATAAAAGTTGTTACTTTTGAAGTTAAGAATATTAATAAAAATAATATTACTTTAAAAGTAATTGAACCTAATAAGTATTATATAGAACAAGGTAGTAAGTATATTGATAAAGGATATTATGCTTATGATTTAGAAGGTAATGATATTACCGACCAAGTAAATATTAGTTATCTATTTCAAGCATCTGGAAGTAATGAATGGAAATATGTTGATGAATTAGATACTAATAAATTAGGAGTTTATAAATTAACTTATACAGTTAGTGATAATTTAGGTAATACAGCTAAAGCAACTAGAGTTGTTGCTATAAAAGAAAAAAGTAGTTTATTAAATATTACTAATTTTTTTACAAAAATATTTTAATTATAAAAATATAATAACAAAGTAAATAAGAACGTTTAGTTCTTTTTTTGTTTATAATTTAATATTTTATAATATAGGGTTTATAGAGGAGGGATTATGTTAATACTTACAAAATCAGTTTTAGCTTTAATGATTAGTTTTTTAATATCAGTTTTATTTGGTGTAATTGTAATACCATTTTTAAAAAGAATACATGCTTCACAAAGATTAAGTATTTATTTAGAAGAAACACATAAAAAGAAACAAGGAACACCTACTATGGGTGGTGTAATTTTTATAATACCTCCTTTATTTGCTTATTTACTTTTAATACTATTAGATAAAGTAGAAATAAATAATAGTATTTTAATTATTTTTATAACTTTTATTGGTTATGGAATAATTGGTTTTTTAGATGATTACTTAATTATTAAAAGAAATAATAATAAAGGATTAAGTGAAAGTGAAAAGTTATTAGGACAATTAATTATTTCTGTTTTATTTTTCTATTTATTTAGTGTATCAGGTAATGAACCACTTTTATGGATACATACTTTAGGTATTAAAATAAATATTGGTTGGTGGTATGGACTCTTTATACTATTTGTTTTACTAGCTAGTAGTAATGCTGTAAATCTTACTGATGGGCTTGATGGTTTAGCTGGAGGACTTAGTGTTATTGCATTTTTAACATTTGGTATTATTAGTATTAATACAGGTTGGTTAGATGGTTATGAAGAATTATCAATTTTTGCTTTTCTTTTAGTAGGATCTTTATTAGGATTCCTAGTTTTTAATGTAAGCCCAGCTAAAGTATTTATGGGAGATACTGGTTCACTTTCCTTAGGAGCAACTTTAGGAGCTTATGCAATTCTTACTCGTCATGAAATATTATTAATTATTATTGGTTTTGTATTTGTTATGGAAACTATTTCCGTAATTTTACAAAGATTTTATTATAAACTTACACATAAACGTTTATTTTTAATGGCTCCAATTCACCATTCATTTGAAAAGAAAGGTTGGAATGAACGAAATATTGTAAAATTATTTTGGATTATTGGTTTAATTGCTTCCTTAATATCTTTGATGTTTGTAACTTATATATAAAAGAGGTGAGTTATGAATAAAAAAATTAATTATTTATTATTAATAAGTATAATATTACTTTCTTTATTTGGATTACTTATGATTTATTCTGCTTCTAACGTTTGGGCAGAATATAAGTTTGATGATGCTTATAAATTTATTAAAAATCAAGGTTTATTTTTTATAATAGGTTTATTTTTATTAAACTTTATTAGCAAAATAAATTATCAAATTTATAATAAGTATTCTAAAAAATTATTATTAGTTTGTATTATTTTATTAATATTAGTTTTAATACCAGGAATTGGTACAGTTAGAAATGGGAGTCGTAGTTGGTTTGGAATAGGATCTTTTGGTATTCAACCAAGTGAATTTACAAAATTAGCTCTAATAATATTTACTTCTAGATATTTAGTTAAAAATGAAAGAAATATGAATAGTTTAAAAAATGGAATTCTACCAATTTTAGGACTTACTTTATTTATTTTTGGTTTAATAATGTTACAACCTGATTTTGGAACTGGTATGATTTTAGTAATGACAATTATGGGAATGTTGTTTGTTGGGGGAGTAAGTTTTAAATTTTTCTTAAAACTAGGAGTATTAGGTGTAGTAGGAATAGGTGGTTTAATAATTGCTGCACCATATCGTTTAAAACGTATTTTATCATTTTTAAATCCATGGAGTGATCCATTAGGAAGTGGTTTTCAAATAATTCAATCATTATATGCGATAGGACCAAGTGGTTTATTAGGATATGGTTTTGGTAATTCAAGACAAAAACATTTTTATCTTCCAGAACCACAAACCGATTTTATTTTTTCAATTATATGCGAAGAATTTGGTTTTTTAGGTGTAATAATTATAAGTACTTTATTCTTAATGATTATTTATCAAGGATTTAAAATAGCTTTTAATGCCCATGATTTATTTGGTAAATATTTAGCATTTGGAATTACATTTGGTCTTGCTTTTCAATGTATACTTAACCTATCAGTGGTGGTGGGATTAATCCCAGTAACGGGAGTAACTTTACCGTTTGTAAGCTATGGAGGCTCTAGTTTATTAATTACAATGATTGGTATGGGAATACTTCTTAATATAAGTAGGTATCAAAAATAAGTAAAATATGTTAATTTAAAAAACATCTTAAAATTTCAAGTATAAACGTTAAGTAATATATTTTTAACAAATGTATCTAATAAAATTTTTAAATGGCACTAATTAATAAAATTAGCAATGTAATAATTAACACATCCTATTACTAGGATTAATAGTTGTAAAATAAAATAAGTAATGCTATAATTTAAATATGTTCACGTTGTTTAGTTGAATAGAGTACTGTTCTCTGAAGTAAGGGACCATAGATTCAATTCTTGCTGTGAACACCATTTTAGGAGGATTTTTAATGCACAAAGATTTAATTACAATTATAGGTGAAAATAAAAAAATAATAGTAAATGAAGAAGCGAGTTCCATAAGTGCTTATGGTATGAAAACTAATAAGATGTTAGAAGAAAATAGAAATGATACTTGTAGATTAGGGCATAAAGGACCATTTCTTTTTGTTGAAGATGTATCTAAAAATTATTCTAGTTCTTTAGAAAATAAAGTATATTATAGGTTTTTTTGTTTAAGTTGTTGTAAATTAGATGATTATAATATGTCTAGACAAGATAGAAGATTACTTATAAAAATTGATGACATTGATTATTCTTTTGATAGTATTAATAATATAAGAAACAAATATTTTGAATTATTAAGTCTAGGTTTATCAGAGGAAGAATCAGTATTGCGATTAAATGAAGAATCTAAAAATAAAAAGTTAGCAAAAGTAAAAAAATAAAAAGTATTATTTATTCTGAAATTATAAGATGATGTAGTCTTTTCTTTATGACTACGTTTTTTTATACAAAAATGTGAAAATATTATGGTAAATAAAAAAATAATTTAAATAATATTAAAAATCATTAGGTGTATAATAATATTACTTAATCCAAAAATTATTAAAAATAAAATAATATATATACCAATTAATATAATCCATGATATAATTAGATTAATTAATTGATTATAATTTTGGAGGTATCATATGAATGAATTATTAAATAAGAGGAAAGAATATAGTATGGAATTTATTAATTATCCTAAATGTTCAACTTGTAAAAAAGCTAAAAAATGGTTGTTAGATAATAATATAGAATTTATTGATTGCGATATTAATGTTGATACACCAACTAAAGAAGAACTTAAAAAATATATAGAAATTAGTGGTTATCCAATTAAGAAATTTTTTAATACTAGTGGAAATTTATATAAAGAATTTAAACTAAAAGATAAATTAGAAAATATGAGTATGAATGAAAAACTTACATTATTAAGTAATCATGGGATGTTAATTAAAAGACCAATTTTAGTAGCAGATGATTTTGTATTAGTTGGATTTAAAGAAGAAGAGTGGAAAGAAAAAATATTAAATTAAAAAGGAGATATAAATATGATTAAAGCAGTAATTTTTGATATTGATAGAACACTAATTAACAGTAAGCCTGTAGAATATAATTCTTTTAATAAAGCTTATTTTAAATTACGAAATGAAGATGTTCCAAGTGATGTTTTAAAAAATTTATCTAATAACACAACAGAAAAAACTTTTGCATTATTAAAATTAAGTGAAGAAGAAGCAAAATTATTAAATAAATATTGGGATTATTATTTAAGTGAAGAAAAAATACAATTTTTTAATGGTATTACAGAATTATTACATAAATTAAAAGAAGAAAAATATTTATTAGGAATATTAACGTCACGAGGTAAAGATGAATTTAAAAGTATAAAAGACTTATTTGAAAATATAAATGAATTATTTGATATTGTTGTAACATTAGATCAAGTTGAGAAACCTAAACCTAGTCCTAGTGGATTAAAATTAATATGTGACAAATTAAATTTAAAAGCTAATGAAATTATATATATTGGTGACCATTATAATGATTTTTTATGTGCAAGAGATGCAGGGGCAGAGTTTGGTTTTGCTGCTTGGGATAATGATTTAGTAATGTTTGATACCCCAAATATATTACATAAGCCTGATGATGTTTTAAAATTATTAAAAAAATTATAAAGAATTGTTCATATTGAATAATTTTTTTATTTTTTTAAAAAAAATGTTGACAAAATCACTTGTTATTAATATAATGTTAGTAACAGAAAGAATTTCTGTAAAAAAATATTAGTTGATATCAACAATCGATTAAAAAGAAAGAGATGATATTATGAAATTGAATTTGCCTAAAAAAGATACTGAGGATATTTTAACTAATTATTACTGCTTAAATGATAATTTTGATGGAAAAGTTATAATAAAATCTTCTGTTGAAAAAGTAGGGTATTATGAATCTGATGAGGCTGTAATAAACTTTCAATTTGTAGGAACTATTGATATTTCTGGTAAAAAATATTCAATTAGTAGAACAATTCCTACAGCAGAATATAAATCAATAATCAAAGATTTTTTCAAACAACAAGGTCATGAAGTAACTAGTGTTACTTTGGATTACGGAATTGATAATGAATGTGAAGGATATGGCTTATCTGAAAGAAATGTAAAAAATGCATATTGTAGGGGATTAATCATTGATATTAAAGAAAAAAAGAAAACTTTAAAAAAATAATACAGGTTTATAACCTGTAAAAAAATATTTATTGATATTAATAAAATATTAAAAAGAAAGGTGATTGATATGATAAATAATTTAAAAGTTTATAAGGGGGTATTAATTGTTGTTGATATGGTTAATGGTTTTGTTAATGAAGGAGTTTTACACGATTCAAACATTAATAAAATTGTTCCTAGACAAATTGAATTAATTAAAGAACACCTAGCTAATAATAATTTAGTTATCTTTATAAAAGATACACATAATAAAGATGCTAGAGAATTTAAACGTTTTGGAAATACTCAACATTGTGCTAAGGGAACTAGGGAATGTGAATTAATAGATGAATTTAAAGGATTTGAAAATAACAAGAATGTTATTTCTATTGAAAAAAATTCTACTAGTTTTATGGAAGCACCAGAATTTAGAAAAATTATTAAAAAATTAATTAATGTAAAAAAAGTAGATATTATAGGATGTTGTACTGATATATGTGTTTTTAATGGTAGTATGGGGCTGGCTAATTACTTTGATGAACACAATATAGATGCTAATGTTTTTGTTCATACTGATGCAATCGCAACATTTGATGAAAGTAATAGACAAAAATGGGTTGATGCTGCTATGTTGTTAATGGAACAACAGGGTATTAAATTAGTGAAAAAAAGATAATTTTTTAATATATGTTATTAATAAAATGTATAAAACAAAGGAGAGATAATTATGAATAATACTTTAATGACTGATTTTTATGAGCTTACTATGGCTAATACTTATTTTAACGAAGGAAAAATGAATGAACAAGTATATTTTGATGTTTTCTTTCGTAAGAATCCATTTGATGGTGGATATACTATTAGTGGAGGATTAGATGAAATTATAGATTATATTAATAATTTTAAATTTAGTGAAAAAGAAATTAATTATTTAAGAAGTTTAAATAAATTTAGTGAAGAATTTTTAAATTATTTAAGTAATCTTAAATTTAATGGTGATTTATATGCTGTTCCAGATGGAACAATGGTTTTTCCAAATGAACCAGTAATTACTGTAAAAGCTGATGTTATTACAGCTCAATTATTAGAAACTGCACTTCTAACTTGTTTCAATCATGGATCTTTAGTTACAACAGCGGCTAAACGTATTACTAGTGAGGCAAAAGATATTCCGGTTATGGAATTTGGTGCTAGAAGAGCTCGTGGTATTGATTCTGCTATTGAAGCTAGTAAACATGCTTATATTGGTGGATGTGTTGGAACTTCAAATACTTATGCAGGAATGAAATATGGAATCCCAGTAATGGGTACAATGGCTCACTCATTAGTAACAGAAAGTGAAGATGAATATGAAGCGTTCTTAAAGTATGCTAAAAGTAATCCTGATAATTGTATATTCTTAGTTGATACTTATGATACTTTAAAAAGTGGTATACCTAATGCAATTAGAGTTGCTAACGAATACCTAAAACCTAATGGTTATCCATTTAAAGGAATTCGTATTGATAGTGGAGATTTAGCTTATTTATCAAAAGAAGCAAGAAAAATGTTAGATGAAGCGGGATATAAAGAAGCTGGTATTTGTTTATCAAATGGTCTTAATGAACATACAATTCGAGATTTAATTAATCAAGGTGCTGTTATTGATTCAATTGGAGCAGGTGACAATATTGCAGCTTCTAAAGAAAGAGTTGGTGGCGTATATAAATTAGTTGCAGTAAAAAATAATGGAAATGTAGAACCACGTATTAAAGTAAGTAATGATAGTATTAAAACAATTAATCCTGGTTATAAAAAAGTATATCGTTTTTATGATAAAAAAACTGGTTATGCCTTAGGTGATGTTATAACTTTAGCTAATGAAAAAGTATCAAAAGAAAATTATACATTAGTACACCCAGTTGAAACTTGGAAAAAAGTAGAATTAAAAAATTATAATGTTAGACCATTACTTATACCAATTTATAAAGCTGGCAAATTAGTTTATAATAATCCAACTTTAGATGAAAAGAAAGAGTATTGTAATAAAGAATTTAATACTTTATATCCAGAAATTAAACGTATTGATATGCCACATGAATATTATGTTGACTTATCAGATAAATTAAGAGAATTAAAAAGATATTTAATTGAAATGCACCAAGAAGAAAGTAAGAAATTAGTTTTAGAAAGAAGAAATAATAATGAAACAAAATAAATTAGAATTAATAAAAGAATATATAGAAGAAATGAAAACAATAAAAAGTGAGTTAATTACTAACAAAGGTAACTTTGTTAATGTTGAACAATATAAAATCAAATTAAATAATGGTGAAGAAATTATAAGAGAAAAAATAAGAAAAGGTAAAAGGGATGGAAATGCTGTGGTTGTATTACCAGTTACTGAAGAAGGAAATTTTGTATTAATTGTTCAACCACGTGTATTTACTGAAAAAGGAGTTACGGTTGAAATACCTGCGGGTTATATCGATGAAGGTGAAACACCTGAACAAGCGGCTATGCGTGAATTAATCGAAGAAACAGGATATACTCCTGAAAAATTAGTTTATCTTACTAGTTACTATCAAGATCAAGGTTGTAGTGCAGCTTACAATTATGCATATTTGGCTTTAGGTTGTAAAAAAGTAAGCAAACAAAAATTAGATCATGATGAATATATTCGTTATTTTGAATGTACTTATGATGAATTTAAAGAATTGATAAAACAAAATTATATTGTTGATGCTAATTCTAAGTTAACATTAGAATTATCTAAAAATTATTTAAAGAAATAGGTGATTATATGAAAGAATATGGTTTTATTAGAGTTGGTAGTATTGTTAATAAATTAGCACTTGCTAATCCAATGGAAAATGCTAAAGAATTATCTAAATTAATTAAAGAGGCAAGTAAAAAAGATGTTTCTATTGTTGTAACACCCGAGTTATCACTTACTGGTTATACTTGTGGAGATTTATTTTTACAAAGTAAACTTTTAGATGATTCTTTAAAAGCATTAGAATATTTACTTAATGAAACTAAGAAATTAGATATTATTTCAATTATTGGGATGCCGCTAAAACATGATAATCAATTATTTAATGTTGCAGCTGTAATTCAAAAAGGAAAAATATTAGGTATAGTTCCTAAAACATTAATTCCTAATTATAGTGAGTTTTATGAAAAAAGATGGTTTGCTTCTAGTATTGATTTAATAAATAAAGAGATTAATTTATTAGGCAATAAAGTTATTATAGATTCAAATATTGTTTTTAAAGATAATAAAAATAGTGATATTGCTTTTGGAATTGAGATTTGTGAGGATTTATGGGGTGTAAATAATCCAAGTACTAATCTTGCTTTAAATGGTGCAACAATTATCTTTAATCCATCAAGTAGTAATGAAATTGTTGGTAAACACAGTTATCGTAAAAATTTAGTTTCTATGCAGTCAGCTAAAACAATTTCTGCTTATGTTTATACTTCAAGTGGAATGATGGAATCAAGTTCTGATGTATTATTTGGTGGAAGTAGTATGATTTATGAAAATGGTAAGTTATCAAAAGAAAATAAAAGATTTGAAATAGAAAGTAGTTTAATAACTGCCGATATAGATATTGAGGGTTTAGTAAATGATCGTATAAAAAATAGAAGTTATATGGGTAATGTAACTAATAAGTCTTATCAAACTATTTTTGTTGATATTGATAATAAATTAAAAGAAATTGATAGAACTTATAAACAATATCCATTTATTCCAAGTGAGTCTAAAAAAGATGAAAACTTATCAGAAATTATTAATATTCAGGCAAGTGCTTTAGCTCGTCGTTTAATTACTATAGGGTATCCTAAATGCGTTATTGGAATAAGTGGGGGACTTGATTCAACTTTAGCTTTCCTTGTAATTGTAAAGGCCTATGAAAAGTTAAATCGTAATATGAAAGATATAATTGGTATTACAATGCCTGGTTTTGGAACAACTGGAAGAACATATAAGAATGCTATTAAACTAGTAAAAGAATATGGTGCTACATTAAAAGAAATTAGTATAAAAGATGCTTGTTTAGTTCATTTAAAAGATATTGGATTAAGTAGTGAAGATCGTAGTGTTACTTATGAAAATGCCCAAGCTCGTGAACGTACACAAATTCTTATGGATGTTGCAAATATTGAAAATGGAATTGTAATTGGTACAGGTGATTTATCTGAGCTTGCATTAGGTTGGTGTACTTATAATGGTGATCATATGAGTATGTACGCAGTTAATGCATCTATTCCAAAAACTCTTGTTAGACATTTAGTAAAATGGATTGCTGATAATACTGAAGGTAACAAGAAAAGAGTTTTAGAAGATATCTTAGATACACCAATCTCACCAGAGTTACTTCCACCTGATAAAGCCGGAAATATTTTACAAAAAACAGAATCAGCTATTGGTCCATATGTTCTTCATGATTTCTTCTTATATCACATGCTTCGTTATGGTAGTTCACCAAAAAAGATTTATATGCTTGCTAAATTAACTTTTAAAGATAGTTATACTAATGATGAAATAAAAAAATGGTTAAAAGTTTTTATAAAACGTTTCTTCACACAGCAATTTAAAAGAAATTGTGTTCCTGATGGAATTAAAGTAGGAAGTATTAGCTTAAGTCCAAGAGGAGATCTTAGAATGCCAAGTGATGCTAATTATGAAGCCTGGTTAAAAGAAATTGATGAATTAAATGATTAAAAGATGGTGATATTATGAAAATTGGAATTTTCGGTGGTAGTTTTAATCCACCACATAAAAAACATATTGAAATCATAAAAACTTTAATAGAAAATAAACATTTAGATAAAGTAATATTTGTTCCAACGGGAACAAAGTATGAATATAAAAATAATTTACTTCCTAATAATATAAGATTAGATATGTTAAAATTAATTTGCAATAAAGAAAATAATTTTGAAGTAAGTGGTTTTGAATTACAGGATAAAGTTGTTTATACTTATCAAACTTTAGATTATTTTAAAAATAAATATAAAGATGATGAAATATATTTTATATGTGGTAGTGATAATTTAAGTTATATTGATGAATGGAAACAAGGTAAATATTTACTTGAAAACTATAAATTCTTAGTTACTGAAAGAGATACAAATAATATTAAACCAATTTTAAATAAATATAAAGAATATATATCTAATATTAAAGTTATAAGAACGAATAAAGATACTATATCTTCAACTTATATTAGAAACAAAATAAAAGATAATAAACTTGAGGATGTAAAAGAGTATTTAGATAAAGATGTATATTTATATATTAAGAAAAATAATTTGTATAAATAATAAAAGTTGCTAAAGAATAGCGACTTTTTAAATTAAATATGTTATAATCAAATTATGAAAAAGAGGTGTAACATGAAAAAAGTTTATAATACAGAAGAAGAATTTTTAAAAGATTATGATCCTAAAAAGTTTGATCAATTATCTATGACTGCTGATGTTATTTTAATTAGTGTTTCTGATGTTGAACAAAGTAATTATCGAAAAACTAGTAAAAAAATGATGAGTATTTTATTAGTTAAAAGAGATGATCACCCATTTAAAGATAAATGGTGTTTACCAGGTGGTTTTTTAAATCCTAAAACAGAAACTTTAGAAGAATGTGCAGTTAGAGTATTAAAAAAAGAAACTAATTTATCTAATATTTATTTAGAACAATTATATACATATGATTCTTTAGATAGAGATCCAAGAACTCGTGTTGTTTCAACTTCTTATATGGCATTAGTTGATAAAAATAAATTAACAGATATGATTAATCCAAATGCCTGTTGGTTTGATATTGTTTTATATGAAGAAAATAATAATATTGTTGATATTATTTTAAATAATGGGGTAGAAACAATTAATTTTAAAATAAAGAAAACTCTACGTGAAAAAACTACTGACCGTTATAAATTCTCTATAGCAAAAAATGAATCTTTAGCTTTTGATCATGCATTAGTTATTTTAGCGGGGCTAGAACGTTTAAAAAACAAATTAAATTATACTGATATAGTATTTAATATGATGCCTAAATATTTTACATTAGGGGAACTTCAACAAGTTTATGAAGTTATATTAAATAAAAAATTATTAGATCCTGCTTTTAGAAGAATAATTGCTAATAAAGTTGAAAAAACTGATAAGATGAAAACAGGGGAGGGACATCGTCCATCTGTATTATTTAAATATAAAAACCATAAATAAAACTTCAAAGTTTAAACCTTGAAGTTTTTATTTTTAAAATATAATATATTTATTAGTATCATATAATTTACCATTAATACGCATATATATGTAATATTTACCACTTAAACCTTCTTTATTAATATATTTAGTTACATTAATACCGTTTTTTTCTTCCTCTTTATTAAATACATCAACACACATTGCAGTATAAGGTTTTTTAGATACTTTTAAATGATAAGATTTTGTATCAAAGACATTATCTAAAATTATATCAACTTCATCACTTTTAACAAATTTTCCAGAAACAACTAAACGATCAGGTTCTTCGATAAAACTAATATTTTTTTCTTTTTCAATCTCATTAAATTTTTTAGCAAATGTATAAATATATGCTTTTTTTCCATCTTCTTTTGTTTTACCCATACTACCAAGTCTTGAACCACGACCAGTTGTATAAACTGCATTATTATATAAGCTTAATTTAGCAACTCTATAATTATTAGTTGGTAAATGCATTTCAAATATTTCTTCGCCATCTTCAATTTCTACAATAGTAGCATCTAATGTATCATATTCAGCCATACCAGCAGGAACATTTAATGCTTCATCATCTTTACTTGCATGTCCACCAGATAAAATTAAATATTGATCTTCATCTAAATAGTCTACATCAGATATATATGGTGAATAGAAATCACTTCCACGTTCTTTTCCATAACTCCAAACTTGTTTAATAGTTTTATCCTGATTATTAATTTCATATATTACAGCACGACTATAATTATCATTTGCACTTATACTAGAGTCTTCATCTTTAGAACGATTGTTTCCATTATCAAATACCATGACATTTCCATTAGGTAATATACTTACTGCATGTTGTGCCCATTGCCATTCAAAATCATCACCAGTTGGTTTAAAGAAATATTTTTGATATTTTTTACTCCAATTATCAGGACTACCAATAATCCAATTTAGTTCATTAGTAGAGTAGTCAATATTAACTAATGCATCTTGATGACGTCCAGATAAAGTTATTGAATTAGTATTTTTATCATACCAAACTGCATTATTGTGGAACCAATCATAGTCAGTCCAATTTAAACTTTGTCCTTCTTCTGTATCAATTATATCTTTTAAATCAATTGTTTTAACAATTTCACCAGTAGTTCTATCAATTTCAACTATAGTATCTTCAACAGTTCCATCTTCAAATGAATCAGAGGCAACTAAGAAATTTCCATTTTCCATTTCATATACATCATGGTGATATCCCCCTGGTAAAGTATATTCATAATATATTTTTCCAAGGAAATTCATTTCCATTAATCCAGTAGTATAATATGGTGGATTAATTAAACGATTAGAACTTAAAAGTAAATTACCATTATCTAAACATTTAACATCCCAAATAAAATTTTCAGTTAAATACCAACGAACATCCCCATTAACATCATAAGCAGCGGTATAGCCAGTTGATGATGGAGTCATAAAATATAATTCATTACCAAGTTGTTCTTTATCTGCATCAACACTTGTTGGTAAGACAAAATCTTCTGGTAAAGCTTCAGTTTTCATATGAATTGTATATTCTTTATTATTTACACTTAATATAACTTCATTATCTTTATCAGGATATAATCCATAAATAGGTAAGATGTGTTTTTTGTTTGGTGTAAAAGTATGAGTTATCGTACTTTTTTCATCTTTTCCTGGAATAGTAACAGTAGGTGTAGTTAAATCCTTAGTTTCAAAAATTATTAAACCAGTAAGTGGTGAAATACCATATGGATTAACAATTACTTTTGGATTATCAATAGTATATGAACTAGTATCAGCTAAAAATTCATTTTCAATATTCTCTTGGGTAGTAAGAATATCATCAGCTATTGCAACCTCCTTAACTCGATCAATTCTTTTAAATATTAAAATAGAACAAATACATGATAATAAAATAACTAATATAAATTTTGTTTTTGTTTTCATAAATCCTCCTTTTAATCATGTTAAATATATTATACCATGTAAAAGATAATAAAAAAACAATTATTGACTTTAAAATTGTTTTTGATATAATTTTAATAGGAGGGTAACATGAAAAATAAAGAAATAACAAAAGAAGAAGCATTAAAAGCAATGCAAAAGAAATTAGAAATAAATAAAAAAATTTCAAATGAAGTAAATAGACAGATATTAAAAGAAGTAAAAGAAGAAATTGAGGAAAAGGAGGAAAAGTTAAATGAACAACAATGATGATATTATTATTCGTTCGGCAAATAAAAATGATGATTTGAAAAGAATTGCCGAACTTATTTATAAAACTGATGTACATATTTATCCATATTGGTTTGAAAACGTAGAAAATGCAAAAGAAGAACTTTCTCAGAAATTATTAGAAGATGGTTTTATTTTTAATATTAATAATATTGATGTAGCTGTAGATTCTAAAACAAACGAAATAGTAGGAATTATTAATTCGTATACTAAAAATAGTAATTTAAATTATGATTATACAAATTTAAAAAATAAAAATGAAAGATATAATTTTACAATAACTAATTATGTTGAACATTTAGTACATGATATTAAAAATGCACCTTATGCTTATATTTCAAACATTTGTGTACATGAAAATTATCGTGGTAAAAAAATTGCTAAAAAATTAATTAATCATGTCAAAGATAAATATAAAAAACAACTATTTGATGAAATATATTTAGATGTTATTGTAAATAATAGATCAGCCGTTACAGCTTATGAAAAAAATGGATTTGAAGTACAAAGTGATATTTTTACTGGCTTTGCTGGGCCAGATGATAATGAACCAGATGTGGTTTCAATGAGTTCAAAATTAAAATAAAAAATCTAACAAAATTTGTTAGATTTTTTTAAATTAATCTTATTTCATTTTCTGTATAAAATCTATGATTTTTATCAATCTTTTCGAAAAATAATATACCATTTAAATGATCAATCTCATGTTGAAAGGCAATTGCTAAATCTTCACGAGCACGAACTCTTATTTTATTTCCGTCTTCGTCATATCCTTCAACAGTAATACGTGCATATCTAGGAACATGTCCTTCGACTTCACGATTTACACTAAGACATCCTTCACCAGCTTCAGCTGCAATTACTTCTTCGCTATTACTAATTATTTTTGGATTAATAAAAACATAATTGTCAAAAACGCCTTCATCTACTTCATAAACAATAACAATAATACGTTTTAATATACCAAGTTGTGGGAATGCTAAACCCATTCCTGGTCTTAAATCATATTTTTTCTCATATTTTGGTATTTGACTATAAGTTAAATGATCTATACAACGCCCTATTAAAGTTTTATCTTCTTTACTTAGTGGAAAAGTAACTTCTTTACTTACTTCATGGAGACATTTTTCACGTTCATCTAAAATATTTAATTTTTTAAACATAAACTCCTCCTTTAAAACGTTGTAATTATATCATAAATTTTATTAAAAAGCAAAAAACTAAGTATTCAAAAATACTTAGTTCCTTTATTATCTAACAAATCCGCGAGAACCGATAACTATAACTAATAATATAAATAATACTAAGACAATTGCAGCACTGTAACCATTACCACAACCACATCCACCGCATGGATTTCCACATCCATAACCTTGGTATCCACCATAGTAATACATATTAATCCCTCCTTGTTCTAGTATATTGTATTATTAAAGTGTAAAATTGTTCATGTTAATAACCTAATAGTGATATTTAACTTTAAAAATAAATTAATATGTGTTATTATATAGTAGGTGAAGATATGAAAAAAGTAGTTCGTAAAACTTTTTATTTATTCCAAGATATGGATAAAGGATTGTTATTATGCACAATAGCACTTTTTTCGTTTGGATTACTTAACATAGTTACAGCTTCAAGTAGTGAGGCAACAGCTAATCAAACTTCATTATATTATTATTTTTATAAACAATTACAAATGATTGGAATAGGAGTATTAGCTGGTCTCTTTATTATAAATTACGATTCTAAAAAATATCCTTTTTGGGCAACAATCGGTTATATGGGAATTGTTGGTGTATTACTTTATTTAAGTTTTTATGGAAGCGATTATCGTGGTAGTCGTAACTGGTTACAAATAGGACCAATTAGTTTCCAACCATCAGAACTTTCTAAACCAATTGTTATAGTTTGTTTAGCCTTGCTTTTTGAAAAGTATGCATCAAGACTTAGAAACAAAAAAACTCCACATACTGAAATGATTGCTAAAATAATTATTATTGGTTTAACAGTACCAATTATTATATTTTTACAAAAAGACTTAGGAACAATGTTTATATTATTTTGTACATTTTTAGTTATGTTTATTGCTAGTCCAATTCTAAGAATTGATAAATTAAGAGCTTTCTTACTTATGGGGTTAGTTGCCGTTTTAGGAATGTTAGGTATGTATATGGGTAAAGGTTATATCCTTTCAGCTGAACAATTAGATCGTTTTGATTTTTTTAATCCATGTACTAAATATGAAGAAGGTGGATATCAAATTTGTAATGGTTATATTGCTATTAATGATGGTGGTCTAATGGGACTAGGGCCTGGAAAAAGTAAACAAAAATATTCATATATACCGGAGCCACATACCGATAGTGTATTTGCTATTATAGCTGAAGAGTACGGATTCTTAAAAAGTTCGTTGATATTTATATTATATTTATATTTGCTAAAAAGAATAATTAATTTAGCTTGTAGAGCCAATACATTAAGAGGAAGATATATTTGTTTGGGTATTGCAACATACATATTTATGCATATATTAGTAAACTTAGGTGGACTATTTGGTGTAATGCCACTTACTGGTGTACCACTTCCATTCTTAAGTTATGGAGGATCGTTTGCTATATCGCTTATTATTGCTCTTGCAATAGTTCAAAGAATACATATTGAAACAAAGAGACAAAAGATTAAATTATCTTAAATTGTCTTTTTATTTTATATTCGATATTGTAGTTATCTTAGATAAGAGGCATATGTTATTGGGTAGGAAGCAAAAATGTTGCTTGGAGGTTTATAGACTTTTGGATGGAACAGATAACTGTTGGGTTATAGAAAAATAGATACGAAAGTATCTTTTTCTTTTCAATATAATATAATTATAGTATAATAAGTTTGAGGTGATGAATATTCTGTTATAGTAAAAGAAGAAGGATATCCTGATTACACATATGGAACAACAAGTACTTCTGAAGAATGTGAAGTATTAAAACAACAGGCAATGGAAGATTGGGGAACTAATGGAATAACATATGAATGTGTGCAAACAGGTGTATTAGGGCAATCACAGCTATGGCGAATAATAGGAATTTTTGATGGTAAATTAAAATTAATAAAAAATACTGGTATAGGATATATAGACTGGGATACTAATAATGTAAATGATTGGACTACTGCAAGTTTACAACAATTATTAAATAGTGGCGATTATTATAATGCTACAGGATCTTATGCATCAAGTGGACTTACTACTGAGGCAAAACAAATGATTGATACAGTTACATGGAATTTAGGTGGTATATCTGAATCAAATGATTTACTAGTTCAAAGTGTGTATAATGATGAACGTGGAATAAATGTATATGAAGGACATGCAACCGAGTGGACTGGACAAGTTGGATTAATGTATGCAAGTGATTATGGATTTGCAACCAGTGGTGGAACTACAACCGGAATAAGTGCATGTTTAGCTAAAGAGTTATATAACTGGGATAGTGCAGAAGATTGTTATACAAATAATTGGTTATATAATGGAGATTATTTATGGACTTTAACCCCTGATGCTGGCTATTCCTACCGCGTGGCCTACGTGGGCAGTGGCGGTTATGTGAACTACGACAGCGCGAATATTGGGTATGGGGTTCGCCCGTCTCTTAATCTGAAATCCGACACAGTATTTGTCTCAGGGACAGGAACAAAAGAAGACCCATATGTAATTGGGTGAGAAGTAAAAGTGCGGCCTGGAAGGGTTTAGACTTCCGGACGCAACGGCGTGAGCAATGTTTAATATATAAGAAAGTTGGTATATAATGATTTTAAAAGATGCTTATATGGTTAAGGGTGAGAGTGTAGTATTAACTGAAAAACAAATAAATAGAATGAAAGAAATGAATAAGAAAATGACTGAACAAGTTAATACTATGCTTGAAAAAAATAGATATCGTAGTTCTTATTGTTGTGGGGGTAGTGTAGAAGAAGAATTACAGGATAGAGAAAAGAGATTAGTTAAAGTAAAATAGATACGAAAGTATCTTTTTCTTTTCAATATAATATAATTATAGTATAATAAGGTTGAGGTGATAGTATGTTAAGTGATATTGAGATTGCTAAGAGTTTTAAAAGCAAGAATATTCGTGATATTGCTGATAAGACTGGTATTAGTGAAAAATACTTAGAATATTATGGAAACGATGTTGCTAAAGTGAATTTAGATATTCTTGATGAAGTTAATAATGTTAGTGATGGACATTTAATACTTGTTACTAGTACAAATCCAACTCCTTTCGGAGAAGGTAAAACTACTATGAGTATTGGATTACATGATGCTTTATGTAAGTTAGGTAAGAAAAGTATATGTGCATTACGTGAACCTTCTTTAGGGCCTGTATTTGGTATTAAAGGAGGAGCTACTGGTGGAGGGTATGCCCAAGTTTTACCAATGGAAAAAATTAATTTACACTTTACTGGTGATATGCATGCTTTAACTAGTGCTAATAATTTACTTTGTGCCGCTATTGATAATCATATTATGCAAGGAAATGTTTTGGGAATTGATTCAGAAAGAATTGTCGTTCCTAGATGTTTGGATATTAATGATCGAACTTTAAGAAATATTGTTATTGGTATGGGAAAGAATAACGGTGTTGAAAGAAATGATCATTTTGTTATTACCGTAGCTACTGAACTTATGGCAATATTATGTTTAAGTAAAAGTTTAAGTGATTTAAAAACTAATATTGGTAATATGATGATTGGTTATAATTATGATGGTAATCCTATTTATGTACGTGATTTAAAAGCTGAAGGTTCTATGACTGTATTACTTAAAGATGCGATTAACCCTAATCTTGTACAGACTTTAGAACACAATCCAGTCTTAATTCATGGAGGACCTTTTGCCAATATTGCTCATGGTTGTAATTCAATTATTGCAACTAAACTTGCTTTAAAATTAGGTGACTATGTTGTTACAGAAGCTGGTTTTGGCTCTGATTTAGGAGCTACTAAGTTTTTAGATATTAAATGTCGTAAAGCTGGTATTTATCCATCATTAATTGTTTTAAATACAACAATACGTAGTTTAAAATATAATGGTGGTGTTAAAAAAGATGAAGTTTTAGAAGAAAATTTAGACGCTTTAAAAACTGGTATTGTTAATTTAGATGCTCATCTTAACTTATTATCTAATTATACTAATAATATAATTGTATGTATTAATCATTTTATTAAAGATAGTGAAGAAGAAATTAGGTTTGTTAAAAATTATGTTGAAAATAAAGGTTATAAATGTGTTGTAAGTAAAGCTTATGAATTAGGGGGAGTTGGTTCTATTGAACTTGCTCGATGTGTAATTGAAAGTGTAGAAAAGTGTGAACCAAGAGTTTTATATGAAGTTAGTGATTCTTTAGAATCTAAAATTAGAATTATGGCTAAAAAAATAATGAATAGTGAAGTTACTTTTAGTGATAAAGCTTTAGAAGATATTAAAAACATTGAAAAGAGTAATTTAGATAAATATCCTATTTGTATTGCTAAAACACCATATTCTATAACCGATGATGCCAAAAAGTTAGGATATCCAAAAGACTCTAATGTCTTAGTAAGAGAATTAAAAGTTCAAACTGGAGCTGGCTTTATTGTTGTATATATGGGTAATATTATGACAATGCCTGGACTTCCTAAAGAACCTAATTTACTTAAAATAGATATTGATGATAATAATGAAATAGTTGGACTATTTTAGGAGGATTATGACAAAAAATACTATTATTTTTAGATTAAGCAGTATGGATTTTGAACAAATATATTTATATTTGTATGAAAAAAATAAATTAAAAAGACTTGTAACTATACCTAAAGATAATTATAAAAAATTTGAAAATTTAGTAGTATATTTTAATAAATTTAAATATATTATGAATAGTGATTTAATTAATATAACTTATTTAGATGATAACCGAGGAGTAATATTTAATTGTAATAACGGAAGAATAATATATGAGAATACATGTTTTAATTTAAATGATGAACTTTATTTATATATTTATAATAGTTTGAGTGAAAAAAATTTACATTTACTTAAAAAACGACACAATAATTAGTGTCTTTTTTTTATAATAATCATGGTGATAATATGCGTCTATATCTTGATCTTATTTTCTTCTTAAATACAGCTTTTGATTTTCTATTATTAATTACAGTTTCTTATTTATTACATCGTAATGTTAAATTTATAAGATTAATACTTGGTTCTTTATTTGGTGGTTTAACTATATTTTTCTTGTTTATTAACTTAAATTCATTTGAATTATTTATTTATAAGTTTTTAGTAAGTATTATTATGATTTTAATAACTTTTAGTTATAAGAATCTTAGATATACTTTAAAAAACATATTTTATTTATATTTAACAAGTATTGTTTTAGGGGGCTTTTTATATTTTTTAAATACACAATTTTCATATAAACAAGTAGGATTAGTATTTTATTATAAAGGCTTAAGTATTAATTTTATATTTTTAATAGTTTTTTCACCAATTATTTTATATTTATATGTTAAACAAATTAAATGGTTGAAAGAAAATCGTAATTATTATCACACTCTAAAAATTCATTTTGATGATTTAGTTATAACTGGTACTTGTTTTTTAGATACTGGTAATAATGTTGTTGATCCATATTTAAATCGTTCGGTTATTATTTTAGATAAAAGAAAATTTATTTATGATTTAAATCGTTTTAAAATGATTTTAGTTCCAATTACAACAGCCAATAGGTCTAGTATGATTAAGTGTTTAGTTCCGAGTAAAGTAGAAGTAGATGATAAAGAAGCAAAAAATGTTTTAATTGGATTATTAGATGAAGAAATTAAGATAGATGGTGTTGATGCGATTATTTCACTTAAAGTAATGGAGGGGTTATGTTAAGAAAAATTATTGCGTTAATAAAAAAAGTTTTAAGTAATTCAGGCCTTTATTATATTGGTAGTAGTGATAAATTGCCTGAACCACTTTCTAAAGAAGAAGAAGTTAAATATGTATTAAAAAGTATGGAAGGTGATGAGCAAGCACGAGCAAAGTTAATTGAACATAATTTACGTTTAGTAGTTTTTTTAGCTAAGAAATATGAGAATACAGGGGTTGATTTAGAAGATTTAGTTAGTATTGGAACAATTGGTTTAATTAAAGGGGTTGGTACTTACAAATTAGATAAAAATATTAAACTGGCAACTTATGCATCTAGGTGTATTGATAATGAAATATTAATGTTTTTAAGAAAAAATAAAAAAAGAAGAGGAGAAGTTAGTTTTGAAGATAGTTTGTCTTTTGATGCTGAAGGTAATGAACTTAGATTAGAAGATATATTAGGTACGGAGGATGATATTGTAACTAAGGGGTTAGAAAAGGAAACAGAGAAAAAACTTTTATACCAAGAAATAGAAAAATTAAGTGGTCGTGATAAGCAAATTATGATTTTAAGATATGGGCTTTATAATAAACCAGAAATGACCCAAAAAGATGTAGCTAATTTACTAAATATTAGCCAGTCTTATATTTCAAGAATTGAGAAAAAAATAATAAGAAGACTTAAAAATATTGTAAAACTATAGAATATTACCTTTAAATGTTTAAATTTGTCGAAATATCTTGACAAATTTGCTTTTTTATATTACCATAGCAAACCATAAGGTGAAGATAATGCCCAAAATTAGAAAGGATGTTTAAATGTGAAAAAAAGTAACAATATTAAAATGTATCTATGTTGCATTTCATTAGTTGTGATTTTTCTCACTATGACATTCTTTTCTTATAACACAAGCATGAGAAATAATGTTTCTAATGATTTATCTAAGATTAATTCTAATGTAGAAAATATATCCACTACAGAAGAACCAACTGATAAAAAATTAGATTTACCATCTTTTTCACCTGATGTTGATTTAGAATATTATAGAGAATATTATAACAACAAAGATGTAATTGCAAGATTAGAAATACCTAATGTATTTAATCTTATAATTACTAGAACAAGTGATAATGAGTATTATCTTAATCATTCGATCAACAAAGAAAGTGACATCAAAGGAACGGAATTTATGGACTTTAGAGTTACACCAAATAGTAAACAAATTAATATTTATGGACATAATTCTTTAGTTTATGATCTTCCGTTTAAGAAACTTGAAAATTATTTAGATGAATCTTTCTATAACAATAACAAATATATTCTTTTACAACATGACTCTGGAAGAAGGATATATCAAATCTTTTCGTTTAAGAGAGTTACAACTGATTATGAACATATGAATGTAACTGCAGACGGAGACGATTTTGTTAATCATTTGAATATTTTAAAAGATAATGCAATATATACAACTGATGTTACTTTTGATAAGAATTCAAATATTATTGTACTTCAGACATGTACAAATGATAATGATAATTCTTATTATATTTTATGTGCTATTGAAATATAAAGGAGATGTTATGATGAAAGAAAAAGTAAAATTTTCAATATTTGCACTTAGTTTATTTCTAGTTACAGTACTTTTATTTGTTGTTAGTTTAACAACTAACAGTAATGTAGTAGTTACTAGTAATTCTATTACAAAAGGAAATGGTTTAGAAGTAAATGCAGTAAATAATAAAAGAATAGATTACGTTTGGGGACCATCTGCAACAAAAGTTTTCAATTCAAAAGAAGAAGCTTTAATTTATGCATCTGAAGTTGAAAAAGAACACCAAGAATTAAAGGAAAAAGTTGAATTAGATGGTGGAGAATATGTTTATGAGGTAAAATTAACTGATAAATCTACAAATAATGTAATTGTAGAAAAATTTACTTCATTTGAAGAATTACAATTATATATTGAAGAAGTAACAAATGATTTTGATAATAATATTATTATAAATAATATTGAAGTTATTCCAAGTTTTGAAGTATATAAAGATAATTTCTATGGAACATTTAAAACTTATGAGTTAGCTCAAAGTGAGTTAAATAAATATATTGAAAAAATAGAAGAACAATATGGCGAAATTACAAGTTATGTAATTTATGAAAATTCTATTAATACTGACGAAGAATTGGTTGAAAATAAAACTGATGTTGTTTTAGCAACTGATTTAGAAGAATATAAAGAAAAAGTTAATGATATTTATAACGAATATTTAAATAATGCATCAGAAAATGAAATATTTAATTTAGAAATATCTGAACCAAAAAAAGTTGGTGAAGAAATAAATGAAACAATTATTTCTAGCGAAAATGGAACTTTAGTTTTTGATACGTTAGAAGAAGCAAAAAATAAAAAAGCAGAACTTGAAGGAAGTTCAACTCTTGAAAATGTTGTAACAACAACTGATATAATTGAAAAAGAAGAAATTACACAAAAATATGATAATTTTGTTAAAGAATTTAATACAAAAGAAGAAGCTTTAAATTATTTAGAAGAATTAAAAAATTCTGGTTACACAATTGAAAGTTATTATATTGATGAACAAAGTAGTGGCGATAGTACAACTGTAAAAACAGTAGAAAAAATAGATGAAAGTAGATCAACATATGAAATTTCTAAAGATAATAATTATATTTTAATTAAACAAGGTAGTGGAACTGTTGCTATATGGACTGAAAACGCTTTAACAGCAGAACAACAACAAGAATTTATTAATAGTTATTATTTAGCTAATAATGTTGATGGTGCAACTTCAGAAGGTAATATTGAACATTTTGAATTTATTAGTGGTTATAATTCATTTGATTTAAGTTATATTGCTAATAATTGGGGAACTTATACTTTTGTTGATAATGGTAATACTATTGTTATGAATTGTGATAAAGATAAAATATCTCATTTAAATTATGGACAATTTGAAAATGGGACAACTAAGTATGTAGTTAATGTTATTGTTTCAAGTCAAATAGTAAATAAAAAATATTCATTTGATTATACAAAGGTAACTAAAAAAATAGAGATAATTGATAAATTAGAAATAAGTTATACTATAACAAAACACTATGTTAATACAGAGTATGTAGCATTTGCTGGGGCATTATTGCCAGAATATTATAATTTAACAATTGATTATACAGAACCAAGCTTTGAAGTAAGTCATTATGGTGTAGGTAGTATTGAAATTACAGATGATACTGACCTACCAATTGGTTCAACATTCTATGAAGAAGATACAATTTTACCACCAAAAACTGGTGTAAACAGTAAAACTAATTATTTACCTCTTACAGCAGTCGTATTTGCTTTATTACTTGTTTCTAAGAAAAAATTTATTTAATATGAATAAAAACTTCCTTTTTAATCATTATATGATTGAAGGGAGTTTTTTTATGGCACGACACAAAGTTGAAATATGTGGCGTGGATACTGCGAATATAGAAGTATTAAGTAAAGAAGAACAAGAACGATTATTTAAAGAATATAAAAGTGGTAATAAAGAAGTAAAAGATTTATTAGTAAGAGGTAATTTAAAACTTGTTCTAAGTATTTTAAAAAAATTTAGTAATCGTACTGATAATATGGATGATTTATTTCAAATTGGTTGTATTGGTTTAATAAAAGCAATTGAAAATTTTGATTTAAGTTATGATGTTTGTTTTAGTACTTATTCTGTACCTATGATTAGTGGTGAAATTAAAAGATATTTACGAGATAATAATAGTATTCGAATTTCTCGTGGTATTAAAGATATTGCTTATAAAGCTTTAAAAGAGAAGGAAAGAATAATTAATGAAGAAAATCGTGAAGCTACTAATAGTGAGATTGCCAAAACACTTGGAGTAACTGAATATCAAGTTACTAATGCCTTAGAATCTTTAAAAGATACTATAAGTATGCATGAACCAATATATAATGATGGTGGTGATACAATTTATCTTGCTGATCAAATCGCTGATCATAAAAATGATTTATATGATTATGACATAAAACTTTCTTTAAAAGAAGCTTTAAAAAAATTAAAAGAAAAAGAACGTTATATAATTGTTTCTAGGTATTTAGTTGGAAAAACACAAATGGAACTGGCTGATGAAATTGGTATTAGTCAAGCGCAAATCTCACGACTTGAGAAAAATGGTATTGATAATATTAAGAAAATGATTCTTTGATTTACTTATATTTTTATTCATGATATAATGTTGGTACATAATAAGGAGGGTATTATGAAATGTATTTTATTATGTGCAGGATATGCAACTAGATTATTTCCACTTACAAAAAACTTTCCTAAAGCACTTCTAGAAATAGAAGAAGGAAAACCAATGTTAAATTATATTGTTGAGAAAGTAGAAGAAATTAAAGAGGTTGATGAAATTTATTTAATAAGTAATGATCGTTATTATGAACATTTTGATTCTTGGGCTAAAAATAATAAGTTCAGTAAAAAAGTTGAGGTAATAAATGATCATACAACATCTAATGATGATCGACTTGGAGCAATTGGTGATATCAGTTATGTGATTAATAATAAAAATATAAACGATGATGTTATAATAATTGCTGGAGATAATTTGTTTGATTATTCATTAAAAGATGTTATCTCTTATTATCACACAAAACAAGCGCCAATTGTTTGTTCTAAAGAATTAGATGATATCGATACATTAAGAAGATTTGCAGTTGCTAAGTTGGATGAAAATGATAGAATTGTTAATCTAGTGGAAAAACCATTACACCCAGAAAGTAATATTGGGGTATATGCAACTTATATTTATCCTAAAGAAGTATTAGATGTTATTAGAACCTATTTAGAAGAAGGAAATAATCCTGATGCTCCAGGATATTTAGTTGAGTATTTATATAAAATGATGCCAGTTTATGCTTATCGTTTTAAAGGAAACTGTTATGATGTAGGTACTCATGAAGCACTTGCTGAAGTTAGAGATTTATATAGTAAAAAAAGAATTTAATTCTTTTTTTTTAGTTAGAACATAAAATATTATAGGTGGTTGTATGCGACTTTCAGACTTACAAAGTAAAGATGTAGTAAATGTAGTAGATGGTAAAAAAGTAGGTAATATAATTGATGTAAATATTAATATAGAAGGACATTTAGAATCTTTAATTGTAGAAAAATCTAAATTTTTTGTATCTATGTTCTCATCTGCTAACGAAATAGAAGTAAGATGGCCCCAAATAGAAAAAATAGGGGAAGATGTAATTCTTGTAAAAATAATCTTATAATGATAAAATATATTTGGTGATAGTATGAAGTGCCCAAAATGTGGAACCATTATGCAAGATAATTATTGTATGAAATGTGGTTATATGAACAAAGATAACCAAGAATATCAAATAAAACAACCAGTTGTTGAAAAGCCAAGTAATGACTATGATAAATTTATTGAAAGAAAATTTAATGCAGGAGCTTTCTTTTTTACTAATTATTATTATTTATATAAAGGTTATTATCTTTTAGGAAGTATTCTGTCAATATTAAGTTTTATTAATATGTTTTTAATGATTAAGTTTGTAAATTTAGCATATTCTAATGTTTCTTTATCATTTTTTGAATATTATGTAGTTATTTTTAGAGGTCTTTCTGGACCATTATTTTTGATGTTGTTATTACTATTATTTAGAAGTATTATTTATGGATTCTTAACTAATTATATTTTTGTATATTTATTCAAAAAACAATTTAGAGAAAATAGTTTAATTCCACCATTTATTTGTATTGGTATAGAAATTTTAGCTTTAGTTTTAATTTTTTATTTATATGTTAATTTTAATATGTTTAGAGGTTTTATTTAATGAAAAAAAGAATTATATTTTTTAGTATTGTAATATTATTGTTGTTAGTGTTTTTCTTTATTTTAAATAAAAATACTTTAAAACAATATCGTGAAAAGTTTACTTTTTTTAATAAAAATTGTGAAATTACAATCTATAGTAAAGAAAATAAAACTAAAAAGTTAAATGAAATAATTGATAAGATGCAAAAATTAGAATTAAAATATAGTAATGAATTAGAAGAAATAAATAACAAAAGTGGTAAAATTAAAGTGTCTAGTGATATATATGAAATGATTAAATTAGTAAATGACTATGAATTACTTTGGAATTATAATAGTTTAATTGAAGTTTGGAAAGATAATTTAGAAAAATCTAAAATACCTACAAATAATGAATTAAGTGATTTTAAGAATAGTAGTAAAATTAAATTATTAGATAATAGTTATTTAGAATCTAGTAATTTTGATTTAAATTTAGATATGATTATGCCAGTTTTTATTATAAAAGAGATTGAAGTATATTTAAAAGATGAATCTTATATGATTAATTATAATGGTAATATTAGTGTTGGTAAACATTATGAAGATAAGTTTGATATTGCTTTATATATGCCAGTTACTAATCAATATTTTAAAACAATAACTGGTAATAATATTAGTGTTTATAATATAGGAATGAGTGATAATAGTGTTATTAATGGTATTAGTTATACACCATTAATTGACTTTACAACTAAATATCCTTATCAAAAACATTTAAGTGTTAGTGTTATAAGTAATGATTTTGTGAAATCTTCACTTATTGCTTATAAACTTTATACTTTATCTTTAGAAGATGGAAAAGAATATTTGAAAAATCAAAACGTTACTAATGTAATATGGGTAGAAAATGACCAAACAGTTGTCACATTAAACGCGTAGACTATTTGGTCTTTTTTTGTCTTTGTGGTATAATTATGCATGGTGAAATATATGAAAAAAGTGGCTCTTTTAAGTCTTATTGTTTTAGGATTTGATCAAATATTAAAATTTATTATTAGAAGTAAGTTAGTTTTAAATGAAACAATAAATGTAATTGCTAATTTTTTTAATATAACTTATGTAGAAAATGATGGGGCTGCTTGGAATATATTAAGTGGTAATAAAATTATTTTAATTTTAATTGCTCTATTAGTATTATTTTTTATATTTTATTACTTTGTTTTTAATAAAAAGTTAAATAAAATAGAAGTTATAGCTTATAGTTTATTTATAGGTGGATTACTAGGGAATTTATGGGATCGAATTTTTATTGGAAGAGTTATAGATTATTTTGATTTTAAAATATTTGGTTATAATTTTCCAGTTTTTAATTTAGCTGATATTTGTATTGTACTTGGAGTATTAATTATCATTATAAATGAGATAAGAGGTGAGATAAATGGAAAAACTAATAGTAACGCAAGAAAATAGTAAAGTTCGTTTAGATCAATTTGTTATGAAAGCCTGTGATATAAGTCGTAGTAAAGTTCAAAAGATGATTGAACAAGAATTGATTAAAGTAAATGATAAACTTGAAAAAAATAGTTATCGTGTTAAAGTTGGAGATAATATTGAAGTAGGGGAATATGTTCCTGAAGAAATGAATTTAGAACCAGTTAATATGAATTTGAAAATAGTTTATGAAGATGATGATGTTATTGTTGTTGATAAAGAAAATGGTGTTGTTGTTCATCCAGCCCCAGGGAATCCTACAAACACTTTAGTAAATGGACTTTTATATCACTCAAAAAGTTTAAGTGATATTAATGGTGAATTTCGTCCAGGAATTGTTCATCGAATTGATGCTTATACAACTGGATTATTAATGGTTGCTAAGAATAATGAAGCTCATGCGGATTTAGCAGAACAGTTAGCTAATAAAACAACTAAAAGAAAATATACAGCTTTAGTTTGGGGCGTAATTAACCACGATACAGGAACAATTGATGCACCAATTGGAAGAGATCCAAAAGATCGTAAGAAACAAACTGTAACAAGTGAAAATAGTAAAGAAGCAGTTACACATTTTAAAGTTTTAGAAAGATATAATAACGCTACTTTAATTGAATGTGTTCTAGAAACAGGAAGAACACATCAAATAAGAGTTCATATGAATTATATTGGTCATCCTATTGTTAATGATCCAGTATATGGAAAGCGTAAGTTAATAGATGATAGTGGACAATGTCTACATGCAAGTGTTCTAGGATTTATTCATCCAAGAACAAAAAAAGAAATGATATTTGAAAGTGAACTTCCAGAATCATTTCTTAATATATTAGAACATTTTAAAGATTAGAAAATAATAAAATTAATAAATAAGTTATAGTTATTAAATTTATACCTAAATAAAAACAAAGATAATATTTTAAATTAGGTTTTAATTCTTGTATTTCATAATACATAATTAATGTACTAATAAAAATAATAACACTACAAGTAAAACTTAAAAATAAACTTTTTAAAGAAAAGAAGAAATAAAGAAAACTTAAGTTTACAATATAATTAAATAGTAAACTACGAAGATATTCTTTACTATATTTAAAATTATATTCTTTAATAATAGATGAAGATATATAAGAATTTAATATGTATATTATTCCCCAACTAGTAAGAACAATTGGGGTTGAAATAAAAAAAGGTGTTTTTAGACTATAATAATAAGCTGTATTAATAGGAAGTATACTTAAACCTAAATACCATGGTATTAAAAATAAAATAAATAGTAGTAATTTTTTCATATGTCACCTATTAATATATATGAAAAAAAATTAAAAATATACGGGAGGTTTTGTTATGAAGATAGAATTAACAGATCAAATGAATGAAATTGTTATGAAATTGTTACATTATTTTATAACTGAACAAGAATATTCACCAATTATTTTACATGGGGCCCAAAATGAAATTTGGTTAGAAAACTTAAATAGTGATTATAAAATTGTTCGAATTGTTACAAATTATATTCATAATGATGAACAATTACAATATGATATATTAAAAACTAAACAAATTACTAAAAGAATCAAAAGAAAAACATTTTCATTTTCTATGAATGTTATGAGTATTTTCTTAAATATTGGTGATAATGTTACAATCGATTCAGAAGAACAAGTTGGTAATATTAGTTGTGTTAGACTAAAAGATATAAACGATATAAAAAATCATCATATGTTATTAGAAGTTTTTCCTGATATTAGTAAAGAAACTAATTTTAAAGAAGAGGGTATGGAATTATTTATGAAAATTACAAATGATATTGGTAAGAAAAATGAACAAGCTGCACGTGAAGCAGAAGATATTTTTACACCTAAAAAACCAATTGTTACATCAGCGTTAATTATTTTAAATGTAATTGTTTTTATTGCTATGTATGTTTTTGGAAACGGTAGTACTAATTCTTATACATTGTTTAAATTTGGAGCTTTTAGTAAGCTTGCTATATTAAATGGAGAATATTTTAGATTAATAACAAGTGCCTTTTTACACATTGGTATTACACATTTATTATGCAATATGTATTCTTTATATGTAATTGGTCCACAACTTGAAGGTTTCTTTGGTAAAACTAAATTTTTAATTATTTACTTATTTAGTGCTATTTCCGGTAATTTACTATCAATGGTATTTCCAGGAAATGGGGGATTAAGTGCTGGAGCTAGTGGAGCTATATTTGGACTTTTAGGATCATTATTATATTTTGGATATCACTATCGTGTATATTTAGGAAATGTTGTTAAATCACAAATAATTCCGTTAATAATACTAAACTTAATGATTGGATTTATGTTACCAGGTATTAATAATGCTGCTCATATTGGTGGATTAATAGGTGGTGTTTTAGTTACTATGGCTGTTGGTGTAAATTATAAATCTACAACTAGTGAAAAGATTAATGGTGTTATTTTAACATTAATTTATACATTATTTATTATTTATATGGGATTTATTGGATTATAAAAAGGAATCAATTTTGAAATGCACCCCATAGAGTAGACACAATAAAAAAGGAATTTACAAATAATATGATAAAATACACTTCCGAAAGGAGGTGTATTTTATTATGGCTTCGAAAGGGCAAAAATTTAAAAAATATACTTTAGCTCAAAAAGAAGAAGTATTAGCTAAATATATTGAAGGATATTCAGCAAAATATCTGGAAGAAATATATGGAATATCTAGAAAAACAATTGAAACTTGGAAACAAAAAGTTTTACATCCTGAAAAATATCTGGGTCAAGGACAAAAACGTGGTAGACCTAAAAAAGATTTAACAAAAGAAGATTACAAAGAAAGATATGAAATATTAAAAAAATACCAGGCCTTCCTCAAGGCACAACGAGAGAGAAAGTAACTTTTATTAATCTATATAGAAATAATTATAAGTTATACAATATGTGTGCCGTATTAGAAATAAGTCCTAAAACTTATTATAAATATAGAAATAAGGAAGATCCTGATTATTATGATTATCTAATAATTAAAGAAATATTTGATGATTC
>CALVZI010000047.1 GCA_944372485.1 uncultured Bacilli bacterium | reverse complement strand
AATTTGCCTAAACTCAATTGCAACTTATATACTCATTTTATAAAATGAGTATATAATATTATATAGTAAATTAATTAAATATTAAAATTATTTAATTTACTTATTAGTATTATACGTGTTATAATATGACGTGGAGTGATTTTATGGATGGATTAATTTTAATTAAATATGGTGAATTAACAACTAAAAAAGGAAATCGTAAATTTTTTATTAAAACTCTAGAACAAAATATAAATAAAATATTAAAAAAATATGAATTTGAAATTGAATGTGATCACGTAAGAATGTACATTAAATGTTTTATTAAAGATATAAATTTAATAGTTAATGATTTACAAAAAGTTTTTGGAATTCATGGTATTGTTATATGTCATAAAGTAAATACTAAAGATGAAGTATTTAACCTTTCTTTAAAACTTTTAAAAGAAACAAATGCAAAAACTTTTAAAGTGGAAACAGTTCGAGCTGATAAGAAATTTCCAATACCAAGTATGGAATTTAGTAGACAATTAGGTGGATATATTTTAAAAAATAGTGATTTAAAAGTTGATGTACATAATCCTGAAGAGTTGTTAAAAGTTGAGATTAGAAAAGAAGGTAATTTTATTTATTTAAATGAAATTAAAGGTAGTGGAGGATATCCTGTTGGTATTCAAGGTAAAGGAATACTAATGCTTAGTGGTGGAATTGATAGTCCTGTTGCTGGATATCTTGCATTAAAACGTGGTGTTGATATAGAATGTTTATATTTTGAATCACCACCACATACAAGTTTAGAAGCAAAAAATAAAGTTTTAGAACTTGCAAAAATTTTAAATAATTATTCTGGAAATATTAGAGTTCATGTAATACCTTTTACTAAATTGCAAGAAACAATCTACAAAAATGTTGATGATCACTATGTTATTACTATTATGCGTAGAATGATGTATCGTATTGCAACTTTAGTCGCAAAAGAAGAAAAAGCAAAAATTATTATTAATGGTGAAAGTATTGGACAAGTTGCTAGTCAAACATTATCTAGTATGAGTGTTATAAATGAAGTAACTAATATGCCAGTAATTAGACCAGTTGCTTGTATGGATAAATTAGAAATCATAGAACTTTCAAAAAAAATTGGTACATACGAAACTAGTATATTACCATTTGAAGATTGTTGTACAATCTTTTTACCAAAACATCCAGTTATAAATCCTGATTTAGAAAAATGTTTAGAATATGAATCTAAATTTAACTATCAAGAATTGGTTGAAGAATGTATTAAAAATAGAGAAATAATTACTAATTTAAACGATGAAAAAAATGATTTGTTATAAACCAAAAATTACCATAAAAAAAATAGTATGAAAAACCAAAATGTACACATGATATAAGTGTACAGGAGGTGAAATACATGAATAACAAAATGCAAAGTAAATTAGTTGTTCCTGGAGCTAAACAAGCTATCGAACAAATGAAATATGAAATTGCTAATGAATTTGGTGTTAATTTAGGTCCAGATGCAACTGCAAGAGCTAATGGTTCAGTTGGTGGTGAAATCACTAAACGATTAGTTCAAATGGGAGAAAAAAGTCTTGGAAATTATCAAGCTAAATAATTAATATAGATTGGACAGCAATTTGCTGTCTTTTATTTTTAGGGGATTATATGGAAATAGAGGAATTTTATAAATTAGGTAAAAAATATTATATTGCCGTTGAAGAAAATAAAGAATATAAAAACTTGGTTTAATATATTCTTTTTTTCTTTTTCTTGACTAATAATAAAAATATGATAAAATTAAAAATAGGTGATAGTATGCAGGATAACATTTTAAATTTGTTAAATGAAAAAGGTAAAGCTATTTCAGTAGATGAAATTAGTGATAGTTTAAAAATTGAAACAGTAGAAGAATTTAAAGAATTAATTAAAAATTTAAATTATTTAGAAGATGAATTAAAAATATATCGTACTAATAAAAATAAATTCATGATTTTTAATAATAGTAATTTAAAATTGGGAAGATTTATCGGAAATAAAAAAGGTTTTGGTTTTGTAGATCCAGAAGATAATACAGAAGATATTTTTATTCCACCAGTTAATATTAATAATGCTATTAATGGTGATAGAGTTGTATGTGAAATAACTAATAAAAAAGCTGGTAATCGTTTTGAAGGTCGTATTGTTAGAATCGCTGAACGTAAATATAAAACAATGGTTGGAGAATATTATTTAAAAGATAATAAAGGTTTTATTAAATTGGATGATGATAAAATTAATTTAACTATTGAAATTAAGGATAAACATACAATGGGAGCTATGCCTGGACATAAAGTTATGGTCAAAATTACTAATAAAGTAAAAAATAATTATTATCACGGGCAAATTGTTAAAATTTTAGGACATAAGAACGATCCAGGAATTGATATTTTATCAATTGTTAACAAATTTGGAATTCATGATGAATTTCCAGAAGAAGTTATGGAATCATTAGATAATATTCCAAGTGAAGTAACTAGTGAAGAAATTTACGGTAGACGTGATTTACGAAATCAAATGATATTTACAATTGATGGTGATGATGCAAAGGATTTAGATGATGCTGTTTCATGTATAAAATTAAAGAATGGTAATTATAAACTAGGAGTTCATATAGCTGATGTAAGTCATTATGTTAAAGAAAATAGCCCTATTGATAGAGAAGCTTATGAACGTGGTACTAGTGTATATTTAGCTGATAGAGTTATACCAATGTTACCACATAAACTTTCTAATGGAATATGTTCACTAAATGGTGGAGTTGATCGTTTAACAATTAGTTGTGAAATGGAAATTGATGAACGAGGTAAAGTTGTAGATTATGATATTTTTGAAAGTGTTATAAATTCTAAAAAAAGAATGACTTACAAAGCTGTTAACTCTATTTTAGAAAAAAATGTTATTCCTGAAGGATATGAAGAATTTGTTCCAATGTTAAAAGATATGCAAGAACTTGCTCATATACTAAGAAGTTATAAAGAACGTCGTGGTTATATTGATTTTGAAATAGATGAATCAAAAATAATTGTTGACGAATCTGGTAAACCAGTAGATATTGTTTTAAGAGAACGAGGAACTGGTGAAAAATTGATAGAAGACTTTATGATTGCAGCAAATGAAACGGTTGCAACTCATATATATTTCTTAGAACTTCCATTTTTATATCGAATTCATGGTGAACCAAATCCTGAAAAAATACAGAAGTTTATTAAATTTGTTGGATTATTAGGATATCAAATTCATGGTAAAATAGAAGATATTCATCCAAAAACAATGCAAAAAATATTAGATGATTTACGCGATAAAAAAGAGTTTCACATTTTATCTAGTATGCTTTTAAGAAGTATGCAAAAAGCAGTATATAGTAAAGATAATATTGGACATTTTGGACTTGCAAGTAAATATTACACACATTTTACTTCTCCAATTAGACGTTATCCAGATACAACTGTTCATCGTTTACTTAGAACATATTTGTTTAAAGGTGATATGTCTAAAGGAACAGTTAAATATTGGAATGAAAAGCTAGTTCTTTTAGGAGATCAAACAAGTGAATGTGAGCGCGCTGCAATTGAATGTGAACGTGAAGTTGATGATATGAAAAAAGCAGAGTATATGCAAGAACACATTGGTGAAGAATATGAAGGAATTATTAGTAGTGTTTTAAATTTTGGAATGTTTGTTGAACTTCCTAACTTAATTGAAGGTTTAGTTCGTTTAGATAGTATGAAAGATGATGTCTATACATTTGATGAAACTACTTTTACTGTTAGAGGAAATAAAAATAAAAGAGGTTATCGTTTAGGTGATAAAGTTAAAGTAAAAGTAATTGCAGCTTCAAAAGAAGAACAAACAATTGATTTTGAAATAGTAAATGAAATTTAATAAAAAATAAAGGGTATACAATATCCTTTGTTTTTGATATAATTTAATGTAGGTGATACTATGAGAAGGGGATTTACTTTAATTGAACTTATAACAACTTTAGTTGTAATGGGAATAATAGTATTAATAACAATACCATTGCTGTATCAGGGATTAATTAATAGTCGTCAACAATTATATAACGAACAAATTACAAAGTTATTACAAGCCGGTAAAAATTGGGGATTAAAAAATCCAGATGACTTACCAAAAAATAATGGAGAATATTTATTTATGTCACCAAAAGATTTAGCTAAATTAGGTTTTGTTGATAGCGAAGAAATAATAGATCCACGAGATAATAGCGAAATAAAAGGTTGTATTGTTGTTAAAAAAGAAAATGATAAATATGATTATAAATATGAAGAAGCAAATTGTAGTAGTATAAAAGGGGAATATTTAATAAAATATGATGATAATATAAATTTAAAAGAAAAAGTAGAAGTAAATTCAACATATCAAGAACAAAATGTAAAAGCAACAGATTTTGATGGAAACGAATTGGTAGTAACTGGACCAACAATAAAAAAGAGTGGAACAAATGAAGTTGTAATGTATGTAGATACAAGTCATATTGGTGATAAATATGATTTAATATACAAGACTGAAGATAGTAACGGTAATAAAAAAGAATTGAAGATAGAAGTTACAATAGTAGATACAATTGCTCCTGAAATAGTTGTTCAAGGAAAAAATAAAAACTTTACATACTATTATTCTACAACTAGTGGTACTTTTGAAATACCACAAGCAACTGTAACAGATAATAGTGGAGAAGTAAAACAATTTAATGGAAAAGATTATAAAGTAACAAGTAATGTAAGTAGTATAGTAGGAACGTATAAAATAATATACGAAGCCGAAGATAAAAGTGGTAATAAAAAGAAATTAACAGTAACTGTTGTTATAGATAATACTGATATACCTATTATTAAAGAAGTAAAAGGTAATCCAACTATTTGGCAAAATAAAGATGTAGAATTAACAATAAGTAAAGTAGTAAGTAAAAGTAAAATAGTAGAATATAGTTTTGATGATGGAGAAACATGGCAAAAGACAAATAAAAAGACATTTGATAAAAACCAAACAGTAAAAATGAAAGTAAAAGATCAAGATGGAAATGAAAGTTTAACATATGAAGTAGGAATAACAAAAATAGATAAAACAGGCCCATCAAAACCTATAATAACACTAAAAAAGAATAACACTGGTGGAGAGATTATAGCTAGTGGAGAATGGACAAATACG
>CALVZI010000046.1 GCA_944372485.1 uncultured Bacilli bacterium | reverse complement strand
TCACATCCTGGAGGTGAAGTCGCTTCCAAGGGTTGGGCTGTTCGCCCATTAAAGTGGCACGCGAGCTGGGTTCAGAACGTCGTGAGACAGTTCGGTCCCTATCCGTCGTGGGCGTAGGAAAATTGAGAAGAGCTGTTCCTAGTACGAGAGGACCGGAATGGACATACCTCTGGTGTATCTGTTGTCACGCCAGTGGCAGCGCAGAGTAGCTATGTATGGAATGGATAACCGCTGAAAGCATCTAAGCGGGAAGCCAACTTCAAGATGAGTTTTCCCATTTTTTAAAAAGTAAGATCCCTTAAAGACTATGAGGTTGATAGGCTAGAGGTGGAAGCATGGCAACATGTTGAGCTGACTAGTACTAATAGATCGAGGATTTAATCCAAAGTTATTTATAGAACTAAGAGATAAACACATTATCATGTTTTCAGAGAATTATATCTGAACAAATAAATTGGTGATTATGGCAAAGTGGATACACCTGTTCCCATTCCGAACACAGAAGTTAAGCACTTTAACGGCGACGATAGTGTAAGCGAAAATAGCAAGTTGCCAATTTTTTTTTTGCAATTTTTTACAGTATTATTAAATGTTTTCATTTATTAATACTGTTTTTTTATTTTATATTGTTTTTTTTTATTCTTTTGTTTATAATATTATTGGTGATTATTATGGAATTTAAATTTATTTCACATAGTGAAGAAGATACAATTGAACTTGCACAAAATATAGAATCTGAAAAATTTCCTAATATGGTTATTTGTTTAGATGGTGAAATGGGAAGCGGTAAAACAGTATTTACAAAAGCTTTTGCTGATTCTCTTGCAATTAAAGAGCATGTAACTTCACCAACTTTTAATATTATTAAGGAATACTATGATGGTGAGATGCCATTATTTCACATGGACGTATATCGTTTAGACGGGAATACTGATGGTTTGGGAATTGAAGAATATTTTTCTAAAGATGGGATTGTTATTATTGAGTGGGCAGATACAATAAGTGATGTTTTGCCAAGTGAGAGGTTAGACATTAAATTTAAACTAGTTGATGAGAATAAGAGAATATTAATGTTAAAACCTCATGGTAAAAAATATGAAGAATTATGTGAGGCGGTATTATGAAAATACTATTTTTAGATACGTCATCAACAGTAATTACTGTTGGTTTATTAGAAGATTTAAATTTAATTAAAACAATTCAAGAAAAAAATGATCATCAATTATCAGCACGAATTTTTCCTTTAATTGATGAAATATTTAATAGTGTTAATTGGAATATAAATGAAATTGAAAGAATTTTTGTTGTAAATGGACCAGGTTCTTTTACTGGTATTAGAATAGGGGTAACAATTGCTAAAGTTTTGGCTTGGGCAAATAATATTCCTATTTCAACAATTTCAGAACTTGAGCTTTTAGCAACTACTAAACATAATCAAAAATACATTGCTTCTTGCATTGATGCTCGTCGAGATGCAGTTTTTGCTGGCATTTATGATAGTTCAGGGAATGTATTAAATGATCAATACATTACAATTTCAGAATTAAATAATATTATTGATGAAAAAAAAGATATTGTTGCTGTTAGCTATGATGATTTAACATTAAAATGTGATGTTGTAAAACCACAAATTGATATAAAAACTATTGTGGAAAAACATATAAATGATAAATGTTTAAACCCTCATGAAGTAAATCCAATTTATTTAAAATTAACAGAAGCTGAGGAAAAACACAAAAATGATTCGAAAGTATCAAACTAGTGATTATAATTCTGTGGAAAAAATGCTTAAAGATGAATTTAATATAAGTTTTCCACAGGAAAATTCTTTTTCAAGAAAGTTAGTATGTGCAAAAGATGAAAATATTGTAGGAATTCTTTTATATAGTGTTATGTATGAAAGAGCAGAAATTGATTACATATGTGTAAAAAAAGAATGTCGTAATAAAAATATTGCTACTGACTTGATAAATGAGATGTTTACTATATTAATTCAAGATAATGTAGAAACTGTTAGTTTGGAAGTAAGAAAAAGTAATATTCCAGCAAGAAGTTTTTATAAAAAAATGGGATTTAGTGAAGTTTCTATAAGATCTAATTACTATAAAAATGAAGATGGAATATTAATGGTAAGGAAGTTGATAAAATGAAAGATATGACTATTTTAGCAATTGAATCAAGTTGTGATGAAACAAGTGTTGCTATTATAAAAAATGGTGTTAAAGAAATTGCCACAACGATTTTAACACAAATGGATATACATGCGACATTTGGTGGCGTTGTACCAGAAATAGCTAGTCGTCATCATATTGAAAACATAACAATTGTAATTGAAAAGACGTTAAAAGATGCCGGAATGGAAATGGCAGATATTGATGCTATTGGTGTAACTTATGGACCAGGGTTAATTGGCTCTTTATTGGTTGGTGTTCAAGCTGCAAAAACACTTGCTTATATTTACAATAAACCATTAATTCCTGTTCATCATATTGCAGGGCATATTTATGCAAATAATCTTGTAAAACGTTTAGAATTTCCTTTAATTGCTCTTGTAGTAAGTGGTGGTCATACAGAATTAGTTTATATGAAAGAAGATTATTCATTCGAAAAAATAGGTGGAACATTAGATGATGCAGTAGGTGAAGCTTATGATAAAGCTGCTAGAGTAATGAATCTTGCTTACCCTGGTGGGCCACGAGTTGATAAATTAGCACATGAGGGTGAAGATACTTATAATCTTCCTTTACCACTTGATGATGATTCTTATAATTTTAGTTTTAGTGGTTTAAAAAGTGCTGTAATAAATATTGCACATAATGAAGCTCAAAGAGGAAACGAGATTAGAGTAGACGATCTAGCAACTTCATTTCAAAATCGCGTTGTTGAAATATTAACTAAAAAAACTTTAAGAGCACTTAAAAAATATAATGTAAAAAATTTAATTGTAGCTGGTGGTGTTGCTGCTAATAAAGGACTACGTTCTGAATTAGAAAAACAATGTTTAGAAAATAACATTAATTTATGTGTACCACCAATAAAATATTGTACAGATAATGCTGCTATGATTGGAGCCGCTGCATATTATGCATATTTAAAAGGAAATTTAGCAGATTTAAATATGAGTGCAAAGGCAACAGATAAATTATAAAAACATATCGATTTACTACGATATGTTTTTTTTAATTTCCATTTTTAGATAATTCAATAATTAAATCCATATTGTCATCATCAGCCATTTTATTTTTATGAAGTTGACCACATTTTTCACATTTATAAATAATTTTGTAAGTATCTTTAAATTTTTCAATGCCAATTGGTTTTAAAAGACCTTTACATTCATTAGCTCTATCACCAGGATTAATATCTACATGTTTTGAATATAAACAATTAGGACAATGATCTCTTGCTGTATAACCTAACCTATTAACATTATTATTACAATGTTCACAAATAAAATTTTCGTCACGCATTAAAAATTGTTTCATTTAATTCACCTTATTTATTATATCATAATTTAATTAATAATTTAAATTATAAAAAACTGTGATATAATTAGAAAGTGCAAGGTGGTTTATATGGAGTATAAAATTGTTATAAATGAATTTGAAGGTCCACTTGATTTATTATTACATTTAATAAAAGAATCAAAAATGGAAATAACAGAAATAAGAATAGATGAGATAACTAAACAATATTTAGATTATATTGAAACAATGGAAAGTATGAATCTTGATATTGCAAGTGAATATTTAATAATGGCTGCAGAATTAATAGAAATGAAATCACGTTCGTTATTACCATCAAAACAAAATGAAACTGATGAATATGAGGAAGATCCAAAAAAAAAGCTTATTGCTCGTTTATTAGAATATAAAAGATATAAAGAAATGACATCTCTTTTTGAGGATTTAGAGTTAGTTAGAAAAAAATTTTATACAAAAAAGCCAGAAGATTTACGAACATATCAAGAACCAGTAGAATTTGAAGAAACATATGATGTTAATTTGTTGGTAGAAGCTTTAAATAATTTCTTTAAACGTAAACAAAAAGAAAAACCATTAAATACAAAAATTACTAAAAAAGAATATTCAGTAAATAAAAGAAATATTGAAATTAAAAATATTTTATTAAAAAAGAAACAAGTAAAATTTGAAGATTTATTTGATGTTTATAAAAAAGATTATGTTGTAGTAACTTTTTTATCTATTTTGGATTTATTAAAAAAACAAGAAATAAATGTTATTCAAGATAATAATTTTTCATCTATTATTATTTCAATAAAAAATAATTAAATAAATCAAAAGTATTAATAATTTTTATCAAATTTATATGAGGAGTGATTATGTGGAATTAGTTGGTGTTTTAGAAGGACTTTTGTTTATAAATGGAAGTGATGGGGTTTCTTTTAATGAATTGTTAGAAATAATGAATATAGATGATATAGAATTAAATAAGATAATAACTGAATTGAAGAGTATATATAGTAATCCTAAACGAGGAATAACATTAGAGGTATTAGGTAATAAATTAAAATTAGTAACAAAAAGTGAGTATAGTAATTATTATAAAAACTTAGTTACTAAGGAACAAACTTCTATGCTTAGTCCTTCTGCTTTAGAAACTTTAGCTATTATTGCCTATAATGAGCCAATTACAAGAGTTCAAATAGATGAAATTCGTGGCGTTGAAAGTAGTTATATTATTAGAAAGTTATTATCAAAAAATTTAATTGAAGAAGTTGGAAAGTCTGATTTACCTGGGAAACCATTATTATATGCGACTACTGATAGTTTTCTTGACTATTTTGGTTTAAAGTCAAAAGATGAATTACCTAAATTAATAGAGATTGAAGAAATAGATGAAGAAAAAGATTTATTTGAATCAAAATATAAAGAAAATTAAACTTTAATATAGAATAATTGTTTAAAATGTGTTATAATTGACACATGCCAGCCTGGCGGAATGGTAGACGCAGTGGATTCAAAATCCACCGATGGCAACATCATAAGGGTTCAAGTCCCTTGGCTGGTACCAAAAAGAAATTTAAAAAAAGTCGTTTTTAGACTTTTTTTTTTTGTTAAATTAAGTTATACTATATATATTAGGATAGGTGATTATATGGTCTTACGTAAACCTTATGCATTTTTTATTAAATACTTTAAAGTATTTCATTTAATAATGTCAATTATTACCTTTTATGTTATGTATAAAGCAACATTTATTTATTCTTTTATTAGTGAATATGTTGCCACTGTTGAAAATGTTATTGGAAGAGCTTTAACTCAACAATATTTCAATAATATAATTTATATTGGTTTAATTATTAATATAATTATGGCTATTATTGTTTTAGTTGTAATTAATATATAAGAAAAACCAATAATGTTTTATATTTTTAATTTACTAGTTTATGTTGCTTCACTAATTATTTATAGCTTTGGACATAGTGTCATTAGTAATATGCAAATAGAAATTGTGGATATTCGAATAGTAAAGTTGGTTCAAGATTTATTTACTGCTGGAATTATTCTTCAATTTATAAGTCTATGTTTAACAGTTGTACGTACAATTGGTTTTGATGTTAAAAAATTTGATTTTGTTAAAGATCTTCAGGAATTAAATATAGATGAAAAAGATAGTGAAGAATTTGAAGTTGACGTTGAACTTGATACTGATAGAGTACAGAGATTAATTAAAAGAAAATTACGTCATGCAAAATATGTTTACATAGAAAACAAATATTTAATAAATATATTGATCAGTTTTGCTATAATATTGTTAGTTGGCGGAATATTTTATTTAAATAGAGATAATGATAAAATTTATAAAGAGAATACTGATTTTACAGTTAGTAGTTTTTCTATGAATATAGAAAATAGTTATTATACAAAATACAGTTATAATAATAAAAAAAATAGTGATAATTATACTTTGGTTGTACTAAATTTAAAAGTAAAAAATAATTATTCTAATTTAGAAAAATTAGATAACGCAAGAATGGAATTAATAGTGGATGGAAATATATTTTATCCAACTACTAAATACACTAATAATCTTCATGATTTAGGTGTCACTTATGAAAATTATGATTTAAGTGAAGAATATGAAAATTATATTATTACATATGAATTACCAAATTATTTAATTGATAAAAAAATGTATTTTAAATATAATTATGAATATAGTAACAACTATAAAATAAAATTGAATCCTATTAATTTAGATGATATTTAAGTTCAAACAAAAAAATTAAATAGTAATGTAAAAATAAATGAAGGTATATTTGCTGGATTAGAATTTAATATAAAAAATTATGAATTAAATGATAGTTTCTCTTATGAGTATAATTTTTGTGTTAAAGAGAATGAATGTTATGTATCAAAAGATTATGTTAGTCCAAAATTAGATCAAAACTTTAATGAATCTTTAATTAAATTAGTTATTGAATCAAAATTTAATGAAGAATATAAAAATACTAATTTTGATAATTTTAACGATATAGTAAATGATTTAGCAAGTATAAAATATAAAAATTCAAATGATAAAGAATATAAATATTCTACATTACAATTTAATAAAAAATATAAAGATAATTATTATTTTGATATAAATTCAGAAATAAAGAGTGCAAGTGAAATTATTTTAGAATTAAGATTAAGAAACCAAATAATTCAATATAAATTAAAATAATCTATCTAATTTTAAAAAAATATGTTATAATTGAATAATGGAGGGTATATAAATGGTAAGAGTTATGAAAAAATTATTACTTTTTAGTATTTTAATGTTGTTACCAATATCTAGTTATGCTCTTGAATGTGATTATACTGAAAAGGCAAGACTAAAAAAATTGGCAAGTAATCTTAATACTAGTTATATACCAATAGAAGTTGATAATACTGTATCATTTAATGTAACTATTAGTAATATATATCCTGGATTACTTATAGTTGATGCATCAAGTGGTATTCAGTATACGTATGATGAATCTAGAGAAAAACCGAGTGAAATTACTATAACTAATTTAAAACCTGATCGTACTTATCGTTATGAAGTATATTCAACAAATGAAGAATGCAATGATTCATCATTAAATATATATTATGTTACACTTCCTGCATATAATAGTTTTTATAAAGATCCACTATGTGAAGGAATATTTGATTATAAATTATGTAATAAATGGTATAAAACTAATATTACTTATGATGAATTTGTAAAAGAAATTACAGAATATAAAAGAAGTTTAGAAAATACAGGTAATACAGAAACTTCTCAAGAATCAGGAATTAATCCAATAATATATTTTATATTACAATATTATTATGTGTTTATAATTTTATTTATTGCAGCAGTAAGTTATGTAATATATGTAAGAAGGAAAAGGGATTCATTTGGATTTTAGGTGGTGTTTTAATGAATAAGAAAAAAATGTGTCAAATAATAACTATGTTTGTAATTGGAATTTGTTTAGTGCCAGTTGTTGCTTTTGCCGAAGCAAGTGATAACCAGTCTGGTTCTGGTGGAGGTACTACTGGTGGAGGAAGCGGCGGAACAAAATGGCCCAACTATGTTGGAAGTTCTGGTGTGGCTGGAATGCGAATGAGTGTTGTTGATCAATGGGGAAATTTGGTTCCTGGTACACACACAGTGGATTTTGTAAATGTAATTCCAACTGATGCTGCTGCGAACGCTAATGGTAATAGAATGAAAACAGGAGCAATTAACAGTGGGATGAATTGGGTTTCTTTACCTGCTTCTGGTATTTCAATTGAAAGAAGTTATGTTAATATAACTTGGAATTCAAGCGATAATTTAACAGTTAATGGAACAAGTCAGGCTAATTATTTTAATAGTTTGGCAAAATCAGATGAATTATATAATAATTATATTGTTAAAACTGGTTATAATCGTTCTATGCAAGTAAACTATAATAAACATTATATTTTAGTTGAGCCAACTACAGTTGTTCAAATAAGTGGGAAACGTTATTATGGAACAGCAACTGAATTGGCATTATTAATAGGTACTGGGTATAAATCTACAATTAATACTGTACCAAGAAAATACTTAGCGCGTTCTACATGCTATTCAGGTTCATTTATGACCCCTGGCCCTAAAAATAATGGACAAACAATTGCTAATGGAGATCAATTGTATGCATTTACAGGTGGTTCGCTTACTGGAGGCGCTTGTAATTCATTAAGTAGCAATGCTGAAATAACAAGAAAAAGTGGTAACACAGTAAATGGTAATGGTGTTGGAATTTACTATGCAGCTGCTATGTTAAAAGAGTGGTGTGATATTAATAATCCAGAACATTTTCATGTTGTTGACGGTAGTGATGATCAAGATTATAAGCCAAACGACAAAACAGCATTATGTTGTGAGGAAATGATTCAACAATATACTAGTAAATTAGGAAGTCAACAAGCTGCTGAAGATTATGTTTCTAGTTTGTATCCAATTTGTGGTGCTTGTCCAGTAGAGACTTCAGTTGTTAAAAACACATGTGGTAGTGAAGATAGTGTAATTTTAAAGGATATGTCTACTTTTGATTGTTTGTATAAAGGAGTTTCTGGTGTGAATGCTAACAAATATGATATTTCATCAAGAAATGCAGTTCGGTCAAATTATAAAGTTGGAGCTATTGGTTCTAAATATTGTGAAGTTTACTGTACTGACGAAATAACTGCCCAGTTTCCTGGAAATTATTCCGGATTAATTGCTCCTGGTGGTACATTTGTTTGGCCAAGTTACAATGCAGATTATAGTGCAATTTTAAATACAAAAAGAACTTGTAAAATTCGCTTTAGAAAACAAGAATGGTTAAACAGTTTTAATAATGGCGATGCTAATCAAAAGGAAAAATTAGTTGGTGATTTAAAGGAATGTGTTTCACAAAACTCTTTAACAAAATTTTATCAAAGTTATTCTGATTCGTTAGATCCAAAATTATTTTTAAGTTATAATAATGGAAAAGAAACGTTAAATCTTAATAGTGAAATGTTTAAAAATTCAAAATTAAAAAAAGATGAAAATGAATCTGAAATGGCTTATACATGTGATAATTGTAATATAGATCCAAATTCATTTAATGTTAATAATGTTACATCGATAATCGACTCAATTGCATCCAAAATATCTAATGAGACATTGAATATTACTGCAAAGCTAAAATATGTTTTACCTGATGGTATATATCAATATATAGATAAAAGAAATGGAAATTTGTTGCCATATTATAAAAGAGAAGAATCTGTTGATGAAGATAGCAATGGTGGAATTTTAGATGGAAAGTTAGATACTGGGTATTCAAAACTTTTAGTTAGTGATAAAGCTAAAACTGGTAATAAATATGATATTACTATTAATTATAGTGATTTATCAATAACAGATAAATTTGGTAATGAGTCAACTGGTGATTATACTTGTAAATACGAAGTTACTACAAATTCCGGTGGCTTAAAATGTGATTTAAATGAGCCAAATCATTTTAAAGATTTAAATGGCGATGGTAAATTGGATAGTGGACCAAACGGAGAAGATTGTTGTGAAAAAGTAGCTAATGAGTTTGGAGAAAAGAGTGAGGTTTATCAAGAATTAGTTGATAAAGGTTGGTGCCCTGTTGATCCAGATGATGATAATCCAGGTGATTCCTGTGTATATCCTGATGATTTAGAAACATCAGATATAATTACAAAACAAAAATGTTGTTCAATGGTTTTAACTGATCCAAATTTGTCAATTGAAGAACGTGTTGATCATTATAATAAATATTGTGTAGGTGATCCTTATTGCCCACAAGATTGTGAAGATGGCGTTTGCCATTATAGTCCAATGACTCAAGATTTACGTAATTGTATTGCATCTGGTAAAAGCTATAATGAATGTAAAATAGATAATTGTCCAGCTGGTGGTTCAATTGTAATATATAGACCAATTTCACTTTTAACTAATGAATCGTTCCCAGGTGTTGAAAAATTAGATCGTATTTGGTCTAACAATAATTGGTATTACTATTCTAATTGGGCATATCGAGGTGGTACTAGTCAAGATCGTGATTATTATGTAGATAAATATATTACAAATAATCGTGGCGTTACAGAATATGAAATATATGATATGGATCCGATGTATGTTATAGATTTGGACGCAGATACAATTGGAGCAATTAGAAAATACAATGATACTAATTCATATGATGATTTTAATTTAACTTGTAAAAATGATCGTCAATGTAGAAGTGATTTTGTAAAAGATTATGCAACTGGTTGTGGAGTAAATGATGATTGGTATGCATGTAAAGGTATATCTGCTAGTAGGGGGGATTAGATGAAAGAATCGTATTGGATGATATTTATAGTTATGTTAGGTGTTATTACGATTGTTTTAATCAATCTCTTCCAAACACTTACTAACACAGATGAACATAATTACAATTTATTAAAAGAGACAACGGAAGCTGCTATGATTGATGCATTTGATTTGGGTACTTATACATCAACTGGTAGTATTCGAATAGATCGTGAAAAATTTGTTGAAAATTTTATTAGAAGATTTGCTGAAGATGCTTCTTTAGCACAAGAATATACGATTGAAATCTATGATGTTCATGAGTTGCCACCTAAGGTGAGTATACTTATAAAATCAAAGCACACTGCAGCAGCTTTGAATAATGAAATAATAGATTTTAATATATGGAATCGTTTAGATGCAATATTAGAAGTTCCATATTAGAAGGTAAGAAAGGGTGAATTTATATGAATAGTATATCTGTAACTTTAAACAGATTTATAAGAAACAAAAATACTGTAACTATTGCAGGTGTAGTTATTATCTTAATTATTTTATACTTTGGTTATACATCAACAATTAATAGTGCCGTTACACCAGTAAGTGTTCCTGTTGCTGCAACTACAATACAACCAAGAACATTAATTACTGAGGAAATGGTAACTACAGTAGATATTGCTGCAAAAGCAGTTAGTGATGAGGTTGTTCGTTCAACTAGTGATATTATTGGAAAGTATTCCAATGTTAATAGTGTTATTCCTAAAGGAAGCATGTTCTATAGTGCATTACTTACTACTGCACAAGAATTACCAGATTCAGCATTTGTAAAAGTTGAAAAAGATGAAGTACCATACAACTTCCCAGTAGATATGGATAGTACTTATGGAAATTCAATTTATCCAGGTAATAAAATTGATATATACATGAAAGCTGAAAATCTTGATGGACAAATCATGGTTGGAAAGTTAATTGAAAATGTGGAAGTTTTAGCTGTAAAAGATTCAAATGGTAAACATGTTTTTGAAAATACTGAGGAAGAAAGAGTTCCAGCATTCTTGATTTTTGGAGTTAATGATGAAATTAATATTTTACTTAGAAAAGCAAGTTATATGGATAACTTTGGTGTAGAATTATTCCCAGTACCACATGGTGGAAAAGTTGATACAACTGGACAAACTCAAGTTTCAACTGAATTCTTAAAAGAATTTATTAATGCTAATACTGTAGTAATTCCAGAAGAACAAAAAAATGAAGCAGAAGAGCAAAAAAACGAAACAGATAAAAAAGAAGATAATGCTACTGAAGAAAATAATGAAAGTGGAAATTTAGAAAACATTTTTGGTAATCGATAATGAGTGATAATTTTTTAAATCAAATTGATTTTGGACCTTTAAAAGCTTATCTTCAAGATGATAATGTTACTGATATTTCTTATAGTAATCATGGTCAAATTCATTTGAAAACTTTATCTAAGGGTATATTTAGAGAAGAAAATGCAGAAATAAATGATGCTTTTATGGAAAAGTTAGCCTTTCAGTGTTCTAATGCAATGGGTAAATCATTTAATATGGCTCATCCATTCTTAGATGCTGAAAGTGCCGAACTTCGTTTAAACTTTGTTCATGATTCTATCGCAACAAATGGTATTGCATGTGTTATTCGTAAAACTCCAGCTAAAATTCGTCTTGAAAAAGATAAGATTCTTGCTGATAAATATATTGAATTAGATATTCATGATTTTCTAATGAAGTGTGTTGAAGGACATTGTAACATCATTGTTAGTGGAGAAACTGGTAGTGGTAAAACAGAGTTTGTTAAGTATTTAGCTGCTCATACAAAGGATGATGAAAAGTTAATTACAATTGAAGATACTCTAGAACTTCACTTGGATAGAATCTTTCCACACCGTGATATTGTGGCTATGAAAACTAATAATATTGCTTCATATAGTGATGTATTAGTAACTTGTATGCGACAAAATCCTAAATGGATTCTTTTATCAGAAATTCGTAGTGCTGAGGCAGTAACTGCAGCTCGAAATTCAATTTCTTCGGGGCACTACATTTTATCAACAATTCATGCTGATAAAGCATCTTCAATACCTAATCGTATGTATAGTTTAATGGAAACTACTCAAGATATTGATCAGTTTTTAAAATCAATTTATCGCTATATACAATTGGGAGTATATGTTCGTGGATATCAAGATAAAGTTACAAAAAGCTTTAAGCGTGAAATTGCAGAAGTAGTTGAATTTTTTGTAACTGAAGATAACGAAGCAAAAAGTAATACTATATACCGAAAAACAATGGAAGGTCGAGTTATAAGAAACGAACCTAGTAAATATTTGGTTGATTATTTAGAAGGACAAGGTGTTGTATTACCTAAAGATTTAATTAAATCTGGTGAAATAATTTTAAATAATGCAAATTTATTAAATAATAATGCTGTAAAAGAAACTGAAGAAATGAAAAGGGTTAGAGAAGAATTTGAGGGAGTAAGGCCTACAGTTCAAGCTACTGTTAATAATATTCCAATTCAACAACACCAAATGAATATTCCGCAACAACCCATTGTTCAAAATACTGGTGCACCAAATAATTATGTAAATAATCAAAATATAAATTTACAAAATAATAATGCGAATAATCAAAATGTTCAAAATATTCCACAACAACCTAAAGTTAGTTTTCGCATAAATAAAAATAATTTTGAATAGGAGGGTGATAAAATATGATGACGTTTATTATGTTTATTATAATTACATTTATAGTAATCTTTATAATTGTCTATAGGAATAATAATGGTGAGAATGTATATAAATATATTTCTAATCAAGCTTATCAATTATATGATAAATATGCACCTTATTCTTTTAAAAATATTCGTGAAAAAGTAAAAGAATTAGGGCAAGAATATACAACCAAACAATATGTGATTCAAGTAGCAGTTTTCTCAGTTGGATCATTCTTAATAACTTATTTATATTTTTATAACGTCTTATTATCACTATTATATTCATTAATTTCTATTGTAGTAATTCCATATTTAACATATTTACGTTGTAATCGTATTTATAGTGAGTATATTTTTGAACAAATTCAAGTTTATACTACTAATACTATTATGGAATTTGCTACAACACAATCTTTTGTAAAAGCTTTAGAGGGTGTTTATGAATCTGGTGTTTTGGAAGAACCTGTTCGCAGTGATGTTAAAATGATGATTGATTTAGCTTATCAAAATGGAACTATTGATCAATCAATAAATTATATGAATGCAAAATATGATTTTTATATTGTAAGAAATATGCATCAATTGTTTTATCAAATAACTAACGAAGGTTCTAAAGATGCGGGAGCATCTCTAGAAAATATGTCATTGGATATAGATATGTTAGTTGAGAATGTTTATCGTGACCGTTTAGATCGTGCACAATTTCATAAAAAGTTTTTACAGTTTGGTATTATATTATATTTAATGGTTATGTTAATTCAATTTTTACTTGGTGTTGAAACATATATTCAAATGTTAGGTGATTGGTATGTACAATTATTATTACATGGAATTATTATTGTTAATACATATTTCTTATTAAGTGGTGAGAAATATTATAATGAAGATGTGGGGGCGGAATAATGTCAATAGAAATAATGTTTATTTTAATTACTGTAATTACCGTCTTTGTATTAAATTATATAAATGTAATTGATACCAATCGTTTTGTTGGTGATACAGTACCTTTCTTTAAGGGATTAATGGAAGAAGATTATAAATTTCTTCTATCTGTTAAATATGGTTCTGATGTAAGTATTGATGTAGATGCTTTATTTAAAAAAAGAATTTCTAATGCAATTATAACATTAATAGTATTTATGATAATATTATTGACTAATGCTAATATAAATAATTTCTTTATTAGTGCGTTACTTGCATTTGGTATTGCATTTTTAGTATTTAAATTGCCATATATGCAATTAAAAACTTTGTATAAAAGAAATTTATATAGAATTAATTTAATGTTGCCATATTATTTGAAAAGTTTGGAAATTTTGATTCAACATTATACAGTTCCTGTGGCAATATCACGTTCAATTGATACTGCTCCAGAAATATTTAAGCCTGGTCTTCAAAAATTAATTTCTAGAATTGAAGCTGGGGATATGAGTGTTGATCCATATATGGATTTTGCAAAAGAGTATCCAGTTCGTGATTCAATGCGTATGATGCGTTTATTGTATCGTTTAAGTCTTGGTTCACAAGAAAATAAACAAGAACAATTAATGATGTTTTCAAAAACAGTTTCGACATTACAAAATAAGGCACGTGAACAAAAGTATAAAAATAGACTTGAAAAAATGGAACAGAAGACAATGATGATGCTAGTTTGTACTGGTGGAGGAATAATTCTATTATTGTTAATGTCAATTACACGTATGATGATGTTGTAATACTTGAATACTAGCCTATTTTTGTGGTATTATATATTTAGTGAATGTAAGGTGGTGAGATAATGAAAGAAGCAGCAGGAGAAGCTAACATGACTGTTGTTACAATTATTTTAATTGGTGTTGTTGTTGCTGTAGCTACTCCAATTATTAATAATTTAATGAGTTCTTCAGCTAAAAAAGCTTGTTGTACTGATGCTGGTGGTGTATGGTCAGGAAATACATGTAAAGCAGCAGCAGGAGATAATGGAAGTTATAGCTCTTCACAATATAATGAATGTGTTAGTAAAGCTAATAATAAATAAGATAAACATTTTGTTTATCTTTCAATAATTACTATAGTAATAGTGATTTTTGAAAGGTAAATAAAAGATGTGAGGTGGAATAATGAAAGAAAGTGTTGGGAGTATTGCTTTATATAACTTTATTATTGTTTATATAATTTTAGTCTTTGCAATTTTGTCTGCAATGTTAAGTTATAATAAAGCATTTAAAATAAATAGTAGAATTTTGGGGACAATAGAGAAATACGAAGGATGGAATTCAGCCTCTTACAGGGAGTCAAATCGTTATTTAAATTCTATAGGATATAGACAGAAATCTCCTAATTTTTCTTGTCCTAGATATGATGAAAGTACAGCAGTACAACAGGATCAAAGAAGCATTTATCAATATTGTGTTTATTTGGATTTAACCGAAAGTCCTGAGACAACTGGATATTATCGTTATAATGTTATTACATATATATATATTGATTTACCATTAGTAGGTGATTTTAGTTTGCCAATTAAAGGAAAAACTAATCGTATATATAAATTTACTGATAGCCAAGAACTAAATGAAAATTAAGAGGTGAATATTAATGCGAGAGTCTATTGCAAGTGTATTTGTTATTAATTTTATTATTATTTTCATAGGAATATTTATAGGTTTACTTGCCACTTCATCTTCATATAGTAAAGCAGCAAAAGTAAAAAATACGGTTATGGATATTGTTGAAAGGTATGCGGATGAATTAAATGATAGTGAAGTTATGCCTGACTATGTTGCAGCTGAAATTGAAACAAATTTAGCAAAATTAGGTTATAGATTAAATGTTAATAAAAAAAATAAATGTCCTAATGTAGATAATGGTAAATTAATGAATGATTATAGTAATTATCGTTATTGTGTTTATAAACACGAAAAAGTAGAAAGTAATAAAGAAGATAATGGAAATTTACCAAGAAGAGGTAATTATTATACCGTAATTACTTATATGTATTTTGATATTCCAGTTATTGGTCAACATATTGAAATTAATGTAAAAGGACAAACAAGAACTTATTTTAGTGAAGTTAAATATAATGGATAAGGAGGGGCCTTAATGAACGTTATTGTAGCAAACCGATATCAATCGATGTTAGAAGGGTTACAAATAGATGTTATAAAATCTTTAAATGGTGAATTTGAAGCTGATGAGATTGTTAATCAATTTCAAAATTTCTTTTATCAAAGAATGATTTTAGATATTACTGCTATAAAAAATTATCAAGATATTAGAAATTTACAGAAACTTTCAATATCACTTGATATGAGTAAAGTAATTTTATTACTTGATGATTCACCTGAAAGTAGTTCTCCAGTTTATTTATCAAAACTAATTTCAATGGGAATATATAATTTTACAAGAAACTTAGATGGGATTATGTATTTATATAATAATCCTAATAGTTATCGCGATGTTGCTCAGTATCAGCAATTAGATAATTTTACTACTGAAGCAAATATAAATAATCAGGCTATGCGTGGACAACCTGCCAATGTTGCTATGCAAATGACAAGAATTATAGGGGTAAAAAATATTACAGATAATAGTGGTGCTACCACATTAATTTATATATTAAAAAAACATTTAGAGAAAAATTATAGTGTTGGTATTATTGAAGTTAATAAAAGAGATTTTATGTATTTTAAAGAGAAAGATGTATTTAGTGCAGATGAAAGCAATGTTGCTGGTATAATCAATAATCATCGAGATAAAGAAGTATTACTTGTTGATGTTAATGATTCGAAAAGTGCATTAAATCAGTGTACTGATGTTGTTTATTTAATTGAACCTTCTGTAATAAAATTAAATAAACTTATGTTAACAAATCCACATATTTTAAGTACATTAGCTGGGAAAAAAGTAATTTTAAATCAAAGCTTACTAAGTTCTAAAGATGTGCTTGATTTTGAATATGAGTCAAGAATTAGTATTTTTTATAACATGCCAGCTTTAAATGAACGTGAAAAAGATGTTCAAGTTGTTGATGCTTTCTTATTAAAACTTGGTTTTGAACGTCAAGGAAATTATGAAGGAAGTCAAAAAAAGAATAGTATTTTAGGTTTATTTAGTAAGTAATATATTGACATAATAAAAAAAAAATAGTATATTTATTATATATTGAGGAGGTAACAAATTATGATGTTTAATGTTTTAGCAACATGTATGGGAATTGACATTCCTGATATTTTACCTAATATTACACATATAGCAGTTACTTTAATAAAAATTGCTGTTCCTATTGGATTAATTATATATGGGATGGTTGATTTAGGTAAAGCTGTTATGGCTTCAGATGAAAAGAAAATTAAAGAAGCGCAAAGTTTATTTATTAAACGTATTGTTGCTGCAGTATTGGTATTCTTTATAGTTGCTATAGTACAATTAGTATTTGGTGTATTGGCTAATGCAAGTCAAGGAACAGATACTGAACTTGACGGTGATAGTATTAACTCTTGTATTAATACATTCTTAAATGGAGCTAATTCATAAAAAAGTAATAATAATCATTTATTATTGCTTTTTTTTATGTTATAATGTTAATATGAAAAATTGTATATAAATATTTTGGGAGAGTGAATAGTATGTTTAGTAAGCAAATTAAATTAGTCACAATGTTCTTTATATTATTTTTTTCAAGTTTTTTCATGATGGAAAATGTTTTTGCCAAGCAAATAACATGTACATATTCTGGAAATATAGATGGAGTAGGTGATTTCAATTTATCAATAGGATTAACTGATAAAGGGAAGCTTTTTAGTGAGGCAAGTTACGAGTCAAATAGTTGTACTCCTGGTGATACTGTATGTGAGGATAAAACGTCTGGTCAAGTAGATAAAAATGAATTTAATGATATTGAGATGGAAAATAAAGTAAAAGCTGAATTATTTTCAAAAGATGGCGATTTAAT
>CALVZI010000045.1 GCA_944372485.1 uncultured Bacilli bacterium | reverse complement strand
TGATATAATATAATAGATTTATGAGGAAGTGATGAAAATGAACAATAATCCAATTAATTGGTACCCAGGACATATGAATAAAGCTAAAAGACTTATTAAAGAAAAAATTAATTTAATTGATATAGTTGTCGAAGTAATAGATGCTCGTATGCCGTATTCATCAAAAATACGTGATATTGATAATACTATTGGTAATAAAAAAAGAATTATGATTATGAGTAAAAAAGATTTATGTGATTATAATGAAACTAAAAAGTGGATAAACTATTATGAAGAAAAAGGTTATATTGTTTTATGCATGAATATTGAAAAAGAGTTTAATAAAAAACTTTTTATAAGTAAAATAAAAGATGTTATGGAAGATATTAATCTTAAAAGAAAAGCTAAAGGACTTAAAGAACGTAAAGCTAGACTTTTAGTAATTGGGATTCCTAATGTTGGTAAATCAACTTTAATAAATCGTTTAGTAGGAAAAAAAGTTGTTAATGTTGGAAATAAACCGGGTGTTACTAAATCACTTGATTGGATTAGAATAGATAATTATGTTGAACTTTTAGATACTCCTGGAATTTTATGGCCAAAATTTGAAGAAAAAAGTGTTGCTTTTAATTTAGCCAGCTTAACAGCTATTAAAGAAGAAGTTTTACCAATTTATGATGTTGTTGTATATATCTTAAAAACACTTGAAAAGTATTATCCTGAAATATTAGAAAAACGATATGGAATTACTTGTGTAAGTGAAGATATCGTAGAAACATTAGATAATATTGGTAAAAGAAGAGGATGCTTATCACGTGGAGGAATCGTTGATTACGAAAAAGTTTATGGGATTATTTTAAATGATATTAAAACTGGGATTGTGAAAGGAATTACATTTGATCGTTATGAAGAATGTTAATGAAGTTAATTCTTTAGCCCTTGCATATTTAGGTGATAGTATTTATGAATTATATATTAGAACTTATTTAATTGATAAAGGTATTAATAAAGTAAATACGTTACAAGAAGAAGCTAAAAAGTATGTAAGTGCTAAAAGTCAAGCTTTAATATTAAATAAAATAAATGAGTATTTAACCAATGAAGAGATTGATGTTGTAAAACGAGCTCGTAATCATAAAAGTCATAAAAGCCCTAAAAATACTGATATTGTTACTTATAAACTTTCAACTGGTTTAGAAGCTTTATTTGGATATTTATTTTTAACAAAACAAAATAAAAGAATAGATGAATTAATGAGTTTGATTGTAGGTGAAAAAATATGTATATCTATGGAAAGAATGTAGCTTTAGAATATTTAAAAAAAGATTTAAAAATAGATAAAGCTTATTTATATAAAAATTTTAATGATGAAAATATTGTAAGTAGTTTAAAATCTAAAAAAATAAAAATAGAGTGGTTAGATAAAAAAGATTTAGATCACTTATGTCCTGATAATCATCAAGGAATTGTACTTCGCGTTAAAGATTTTGAATATAGTGATATTGATGAAATGATTAATAAAGATGATAGTTTAGTAGTAATCTTAGATCACATTGAAGATCCACATAATTTTGGAGCTATTATTAGAACTTGTGAAGCTGCTTTAGTAGATGGAATAATAATTCCTAAAAATCGAGGGGTTAGTGTTAATCCAACTGTTATTAAAGTTAGTACTGGAGCTATCTTAAATACAAAAATTGCCAGAGTTACTAATTTAGTTAATACAATGGAATATTTAAAAAATAAAGGTTTCTGGATTGTTGGTACAGATATGGATGGAACTGATTATACTGAGATTGATTATTCTGGTAAAATTGCTTTAGTAATAGGTAATGAAGGTAAAGGAATGGGCAATTTAGTTTCTAAAAATTGTGATTTTATCGCAAGTTTACCAATGCGTGGAACAACTAATAGTTTAAATGCAAGTGTAGCTGCAGGAATTATGATTTATGAAGCTATTAAGTGCCGAAAATAAATGAATTATAAAGAATTTGATGATTTAGAATTATTAAATTACATTGCTGAAGCAGATACAAGTGAAATTAATAATGAAATAATGTTTGAAAAATATAAACCATATATAATAAAAAAAGCAAAAGAAATGATTGTTAATTGTAATAATTTAGGAATAGAAATAAAAGATTTAATTCAAGAAGGGTATTTAGGTTTAAATCAAGCTATTGAAACTTTTGATGAAAGTAAAAATGTTTTATTTTATACATATGCAAAAACATGTGTTGATAGTAAAATGTTATCTTTTATTATTTCAGCTAAAAGATTAAAACATAAGTTTTTAAATGAATCTATTTCTTTTGAACTTGATGAGGATACTAAAACTTTAGAAAATGTTTTAATTGATAATTCAAATAACCCTGAATTACAATTGATTGATAATGAAGTAACTAATAATTTAGTTAATAATATTAAAGAGATTTTAACTCCTTTAGAATCACAAGTTTTTGATTTAAAAATTAATCATTTTACTTATAAAGAAATTGCTAATTTATTAAATCGTGATCCTAAAACAATTGATAATGCAATTCAAAGAATAAAAATAAAAGTAAAGAATTATTTAGATAATAAGAGGTGAGTTATGAAACAAATAACAGTTGATGGAAATACTGCTTGTAGTTATGCATCTTATATGTATACCGAAGTTGCAGGAATTTATCCAATTACGCCATCTAGTCCAATGGCTGAACATATAGATGAATGGAGTATGAGAGGTCGTAAGAATATTTTTGATGATCAAGTAAAAGTAATTGAAATGCAAAGTGAAGCAGGGGCAGCAGGACTTGTTCATGGTTCACTTGTAAGTGGTTGCTTAACAAGTACTTATACGGCAAGTCAAGGGTTACTTTTAATGATACCTAACTTTTATAAACTAGCAGGAGAAATGTTACCAGGTGTAATTCATGTTGCTGCTCGTAGTCTATCTACTCATGCTTTATCAATCTTAGGAGATCATCAAGATATTTATGCAGCCCGCGCTACTGGGGTTTGTATGCTTGCTTCATCAAACGTTCAAGATGCTCATGATTTAAGTGTTGTTGCCCACCTAGCTAGTATTGATAGTAGTCTACCATTTATTCATTTCTTTGATGGCTTTAGAACAAGTCATGAAATAAATAAAATAAATGTTTTAGAAGATAGTGATTATAAAGAATTAATGAATTTAGAAAATGTTAATAAATTTCGTAGTCGTTCATTAAATCCAAATAATCCAAATACTAGAGGAACAGCTCAAAATGATGACATTTACTTTCAAGCTATGGAAGCTAAAAATAAGAATTATGAAGAAGTAGTTGAAACTGTTGTAAAGGCTATGGAACGTGTAAATATTAAAACAGGTCGTACATTAAAACCATTTGAATATTATGGTGATAGTGATGCAACTGATATTATAGTTGCTATGGGTTCAGTAAATGAAACAATTAAAGAAACTATTGATGATTTAAATAATAAAGGTTATAAAGTTGGTTTAATTGAAGTACATTTATATCGTCCATTTTCTAAAAAATATTTTGATTTAGTATTACCAAAAACAGTAAAAAATATTGCTGTCCTAGATCGTACAAAAGAACATGGAAGTATTGGTGAACCACTTTATTTAGATGTAAAAGCAATAGTTCCTAATAATATAAATGTGTATGGTGGAAGATATGGACTTTCTAGTAAAAATACAACTCCAAGAGATATAAAAGCTGTTTATGATTTCTTAAGAACTAATCCACATCACAATTTTACAATTAGTATAAATGATGACGTAACTAATTTAAGTTTAAAAAGTGATGAAAATTATAAATTAAATTCATCTTTAGAATTACTTATTTATGGTTATGGTAGTGATGGAATGGTTAGTGCATCTAAATCATTAGTTTCACTAATAGGTAATAATACTAATAAATATGTTCAAGGATATTTCCAATATGATTCTAAAAAATCAGGTGGTGTTACAACTAGTCATATCAGATTTAGTGATAATAAAATTCTTTCAACATATTATGTTGAAAATCCAAAACTTATAGTTATTACAAAAGATGAATATTTAAATAACTTTGATGTATTCTCTAAAATTCAAGAAGGTGGTACTTTCTTAATTAACTCAGTTTATAATGAAGATGAGTTAAATAAGTTAATACCAAATCAAATGAAAAAAATAATCAAAGAAAAACATTGTAAAGTTTATAATATAAATGCTTATAAAATTGCTTATCAAACTGGATTAAAAAATAAAATAAGTATGATTATGGAAGCGGCTATTTTAGAACTATTAAATTTACTTGATAAAGAAGAGTGGTTACCATTATTAGAAGAAAATATTAAAAGTAAATTTTCTAATAAAGGTAGTGAAATAGTTGAAGCTAATTTAAATGCTGTAAAACTTTCTTTAGATAGTTTAAAACTAATTAATATAAATGATGAAGATACATTTGATTTAAAAGATAGTAATAACTTTATTGATAAAATTAGAAATAGGTTAGGGGATACTTTACCAGTAAGCAAATTTGTTAATCATAATGATGGTGTATTCCCAAGTGGAACTAGTTTAACTGAAAAAAGAGAGATAAGTGATAAAGTACCAAGTTGGATATCAAACAATTGTATTAATTGTAATCAATGTGCTTTAGTTTGTCCTCATGGTGTTATTAGACCATTCTTACTAACAGAAGAAGAATATAATAATGCCCCAATTGAGATTCAAGAAAGAGCTGTAAAACCATTTGGTCGTGGTTTAGAAGCTTATTATTATATCCTTAGCGTATCAGTTAAAGATTGTACTGGATGTGGTTTATGTATTAAAACTTGTCCAGGATTTAAATTACAAAAAGCTTTAGAATTCAAAGAATTAAAAGAACAAATAAATAATCATGAACAAGAAATTTTTGATTATTTAGAAAAAAATATTTCTTATAAAAAAGAATTAGATAATACTTTATATACAGTTAAAACAGTTGGATTTAAAGAACCAAAATTTCAATTTTCAGGAGCTTGTGCTGGTTGTGGAGAAACTGCTTATATTAAACTTTTAACACAACTATTTGGAGATTCAATGATGATTGCGAATGCTACTGGATGTTCATCTATTTATGGTGCATCAGTTCCATCAATGCCATACCGAGTACCTTGGGCAAGTTCTTTATTTGAAGATAATGCTGAATATGGTTTTGGAATGAGTCAGGCTGTTAATACAATTAGAAATCGTATTAAAAATATAATGGAACAAAATTTAGATCATCAAGATAATATTTGGTTTAAAGAATATATTGAAAATATGGATGATTTAAATAAAACAACCGAAGTTTATAATCATGTAAATGATACTTGGCCAAAAGAAATAGTAGAATTAAAAGAGTATATTAAGGCTCGTTCTATTTGGATGATTGGTGGCGATGGTTGGGCATATGATATTGGCTTTGGGGGAATTGATCATGTTTTAGCATCTAATGAAAATGTTAATATTTTAGTTCTAGATACGCAAGTATATTCCAATACTGGTGGTCAAGCTTCAAAGGCAAGCCCTAAAGGAGCAATTGCTTCATTTGCTACATCTGGAAAAACGACAAATAAAAAAGACTTAGCTAGAATTGCTATGAGTTATCCTAATGTTTATGTTGCAACTATTAATTTAGGAGCTAATCAAGCTCAAGTAATAAAAGCAATGAAAGAAGCTAGTGAACATAATGGGCCTTCAATTTTAATTGCTTACTGTTCTTGTATTGAACATGGTATTGTTGGTGGTATGGAAAATTCACTTGATATGGAAGCACTTGCTACTAAATGTGGATATTTTCCAATCTTTAGATATGTTCCAAAAGATAATAAATTTTATTTAGATAGTAAAAATGTAAATTTTGATTTATATGAAGAATTTTTAAATAATCAAAATCGTTATCGAATGTTAAAAAAAGTTAATCCAGAACATGCAACAAATTTATTAGAAGCTAATAAAGAAAATGCTGTAAAAAGATTTGATTTTTATAAAGAATTATCTGAAAAATAAAAGACTTCAATTATTTTGAAGCCTTTTTTTGTTCTTTTTTTAAAACATATTTGTATTCTTGTTCTTTGTATTCATGTAAGAAAGTAGTTTCTAATCTTTCAGCATATCTAGAATTATCAAATTCACTAATATAAAAATCCACATCTAAGTATTTTACAGTATCTTTTTTTACATCATTTAAATCAAAAATATCAATTCCTAAAAATTCTTTTCCTTTGTCACTTATATTTTTATATGGATGAACATAATCTTCTTTATATTTACCAAAATTAATTAATTTTCTAGAGTCTAATAATATAATTCCTTTATCACGTGCTTTAAAGTAACATTCATCACGTTCTTTTAGAGTTATTGGTGTTTCTAAATAAATTGATAAAGATATTTGAAAATTATCAAAAATTCTAAATAATATTGGAGCTGAAATTTCTGAACAAAAAGGGAAGTTATTTAAGTGTGGTCCTTCACCAATTTGTAAAACATAATTTCCCATTTTTAAACAATTCTTATAACCACCACTATTAATGTAATGAAGTTTTTTATTTCTTCCATAAGTTGGATCATTTAAAATACTGTAAATAAAATCATATAAAAAATTTTGTAATTCAGGTTTTACTTCTTTCCTAATTCTAAACTCTATTTGTATTAAAAATAAAGTATAATGATATTCTGAAGGTAAATAATTCTCGATAATATTAAAATTTCCTACTTGATAATCTTTAGTAACTATGCAAAACAATCTTTTTTGTATTGATTTATTATTTAAAATATTTTTTTGATTCGAATATTTAAGAAGTTCAAATAATGTAGTTGTATTGACATACTCAGAGTTTAAAATATCAATTAAATTTTCTTTAAAATTTAGTTCAAAATTGTATTGCTCATATAGTAGAGTATAAAAAATATTAAAATCATTAATTGAATTTATTTTTGTAGAATTAATAAAATCATTAAAGCTTTCTTTTATTTCTTCTATTAATTCGTTTCTTTTATTTAATTTATTGTTATAAAATAATTCTTTTAAATAATAATATTGTTTATTAAAAGTATCTAAACTTTTATATTCATTTAAAAACATTATTTCACCTTCCTAAGATTTTTTGCTTTTTCTTTTAAATATAAATTGTTAAGTTTTGAAAATTCATAATAAAAAGTAATTTGAAGAGATATTGCATATAATGAGTTATCATCTTCAGATATTGAAAAATCATAATCAATACATACTGTTTCATTTTTCATAAAATCTCTTAACATAAAGTTATTTATTCCTAAAAATTTTTTTCCATTCTCACTTATATTTTTATATGGATGAATGATATTAGTAGTTACTTTCCCATAGTTTAAAATATTATTTGAATCATATACAATAATATGTTCATCTCTTATATTAAACCAACATTGATTTCGTTCTTCTTCTAAACTTGGCACTTTTACTTGTGGATAAATAGAAATAACTAAATTACCAAATGTTTTATATAATATTGGGGATAAAAAGTAGTTTGATTTTATAGTGTTATTTTTTTTAAAATTATTAAAATCACTCATATTAATTTTTTGGGCATTTACACCTATTTTTAAAATATAATCACCTAAAATAAAACAATCTTTATAGCTTCCACTAGCTTTATAAATAAAAATATTTTTAAACATTGGATCTTTTATAAGTTGGATTACAAAATTGTATATTAAATCTTGTTGGTCATTATTAACTAGTTCATTTATTCTAAATTTAATTTGGTTCAATAATAGTTTTTTTCTATTTTCTTTTTTAATAAATTTATTTATTATTTTTAAACTCCCATATTGATAATTGTTATTAATTAACTTGATTAATTTGTTTTGAATTAATTCATCATTTAAAATAGTATTATAATTAAAAGTATTTAATATTTCATATAATACAAGTAAATCAATGTGTTCATAATTTAATATGGTTAATAGATTATCATTAAAGTTTTTTAATAATTCATTATCTAATTTAATAATATTGTAAAAACAATTAAAATTTTGTGATTCTATGAATTTAGTATGTAATAAATATTCAGTTATATTTTTCTTCATATCTTCTAAAAGATAATACCGTTTATTTTGATTACCAAAGTTATTTAATAAAAATTGTTTTTGTTTTTCAAAACTATTTAATTTTTTATATTTATTTAAATACATAATCTCACCTGTGATTATGTATTTTAACATATAATCTTTATTTATACAAAAAACTTACTATTTAAGTAAGTTATGTAGTGTTGTAAGAATATATTCACGGCTATTTTCGTCACTTTTATTCCATAAAAGTTCAAAGAAAACACCCAATCCAGGTAAAGTAATTTCTTTACCATCATCGATAGATGAAACAATTGAGTTCTTAATTTCATCCTTTTCAGCCCCTTTAAAATTATTAATAATATTTTGTCTAATATTTATATTCATTATTAACCTCCTTATTTTATTTTGTAAATAAAATTATTTAATATACAAAATTTGTAAAAAAAATGTAGTTGTGTGATATAATGTATTTAGATAGGAGGCTAAACATGAATATTGGGATTATAATTGCTATTGTTGTCGTTGTTTTAATTATTTTATATCTTATTTCAGCTTATAACAGTCTTGTACGTTTAAGAAATATGGTTAAGGATCAATGGGCACAAATTGATGTTTATATTAAAAAACGTGCTGATTTAATTCCTAACTTAGTTGAAACAGTAAAAGGTTATGCATCACATGAAAAAGAAACTTTAGATGCAGTTATAACTGCTCGTAATAAAGCTGTAAGTGCTGGAAGTCCAGAAGCTGAGATGCAAGCAAATAATGAGCTTAGTCAAACTTTAGGAAGATTATTCGCTATTGCTGAAAGTTATCCAGACTTAAAAGCTAATACAAATTTTTTAGATTTACAAAATAATTTAAATGATGTAGAACAAAAAATTGCTTATGCTAGACAATTCTATAATGATGCTGTTATGAAATATAAAAATAAAATCGAAATGTTCCCAACTAATATTATTGCTGGAATGTTTGGATTTAAACCTGAGGCATTCTTTGAAGCTAGTGAAGCAGATAAAGAAGTACCACAAGTTAAATTTTAAACTTACATCTGTAAGTTTTTTTTGAAGGTAGGGGTTATATGAAAAAAATATTATGTAGTGTATTTATATTATTTACAAGTTTATTTATTTTTAATTTAGATGTATATGCTAAAAATAATATAGAATCTATTGATATGGATATCTATGTTGATAAAAGTGGAAATGCTCAGATTGCTGAAACTTGGGTAGTTGATTTTGACAGTGGTACAGAAGTCTATAAACCATATTATAATTTAGGTGCCTCAGAAATAACTAATTTTCAAGTTTCTATGGACGGGGCAACATTTAGTTATAATGATTATTGGAATACTAATGGTAGTTTTAAAGAAAAATCTTATTCTAATGGATTAAATTATATTGATAATGGTGTAGAAATTTGTTGGGGAATAAGTGACTATGGAATGCATACTTACACTTTAAATTATACAATAACTAATTTTGTTGCTAGTTTAAATGATAGTGATATGATTTATTGGACCTTAATTCCATATGGATTAAGTGATAAACCAAAACAGGTTGATATAAGAATTTATACTGATGAAGCTTTAGCTGATACGATTGACGTATGGGGATATGGTAATTATGGTGGATTAGCTTATGTAGCTGATGGTAGTATTTATATGTCTAGTGAAGGACCACTGGAAAGTAATGAATATATGACTATTTTAGTAAAATTACCTAAAGGGATTTTTGAAAGTAGTAATGTAATAAATGATGAGTTTAATACTTATTTAAATATGGCTAATGATGGTGCTAAAAAATATGAAGTAAGTTTATTTGAAAAAATAATGAATGTTATTGTAATGATTTTGCCTTTCTTAATTTTTGGTGGCGTATTAATTTTTATAATTATTATGATAATTAAATATAGTGGTACTAAAAAATTAGGAATAAAAACTATTTATATAGATAAATATATTCCAAATGATGTTCCTTATTTTCGCGAAATACCAACAAATAATAATATTGATCAAGCTTATTGGCTTTCAACTTTATATGGATTAAATGAGAAAAACACTGATGTATTAGGTTCATATTTATTGGATTGGATTAGAAAAGGGTTTATAACAGTTCAAAAAAGAATTAAAGATGGTTTATTTAAAGATAAAGAAGAACAAGTTTTAATTTTTAAACCACTTAATGAAGTTACACTTGAAGGAAAAGAATTAGAGCTTTATCAAATGTTTTTAGAATCAACTAATGATAACATATTAGAACCAAAAGAATTTGAAAAGTGGTGTTCTAAAAATTATGAAAAATTTTTCTCTTGGTTTGATGATTTATTAGATTCAGTTTCACTTGGATTTGAAAAAAATGGTTTATTATCTAAAAAAACATATAAAAGATTATGTTTTACATTAACTAATGATGTTATTGATAATCAACTTTTCGAAGAAGCAAAAAAACTTAAAGGATTAAAAAAGTTTTTAAATGATTTTTCAAGTATTAAAGATAGAAGTGCAATTGAAGTAAATTTATGGCAAGATTATTTAATTTATGCTCAAATATTTGGTATTGCTGAAAAAGTAGCAAAAGAATTTAAACGTTTATATCCTGAGGTAGTTACTGATGTATATTATGATAATGTAGTCTTTGTAAGCTATATTTCTGTTCATTCTTTTAATAGTGCAAATAACGCTCGTTCTGCTGCTAGTAATTATTCAGCTGGTGGAGGTGGATTCTCTGCTGGTGGCGGAGGAGGCGGTTCCTTCGGTGGCGGAGGCGGCGGAGGCGGTGTCCGTTAAACAAAAAAGGATTTTTCCCTAAAAATCCTTTTTTTATATCATTTGAACATTACTATCATAGTTGTTATTATTATATGGTGTTGGTTTGTTTTCTAACATAGATACTCGTCTTTCAAGATTGTTTATTTGTTGTTTTAATTGTAATATTTCACCATTATTATCACAGCTACAACTACAACTAGTTTGTGTTGGAGTTGGCATTCCCATAGGTATTGGTCCCATCATAGGATAAGGCATCATCATAGGTCCATTCATAGGAGCACTCGCATAAGCTCCACAGTTTCTATCTTTTCTCATAAATTCACTCCTTTTCATTAACAGTATATGTTTTTTTGTGATTTTAGTGTATAATATTTTAGGTGATTTTATGAGATTGAAGTTTGTTCCAGGAGCTCATGAAAAAATTGAAGCTTCAGAAATGGTATTAAAAAATTTAGAAACTTATCGTGGAAATTTTAAAAGTGTTTTTAATAATAATAATCCTATTCATATTGAAATTGGTATGGGTAAGGGAAGTTTTATTATTGAAATGGCTAAAAGAAATCCTAATATTAATTTTATTGGAATTGAAAAATATGATAGTGTTTTAATTAGAGCTTTAGAGAAATTAGAAGAAGATATTCCTAATTTAAGATTTATTCGCATGGATGCGACTAGTATTGACCAAATTTTTTATAAAGAAATTGATGTTATTTATTTAAATTTCTCTGATCCTTGGCCAAAAGTAAAACATGCTCATAGAAGATTAACTAGTCCAATATTTTTAAAACGTTATGATACTTTATTTAAAGATAAAAAAGAAATTATTATGAAGACAGATAATCGAAAATTATTTGAATATTCACTTATTTCTTTTAATGAATATGGTTATCACTTTGAAGAAATTTCACTAGATTTATATAATGATGATATAAGTGATAATGTAGCTACAGAATATGAAACTAAGTTTCACAATTTAGGTTTTCCAATTTATAAAATAAAAGTTTCTAAATAAAATATACATATTGTTTACATGTAAAATTGCGTGTTTTTTTGCAATTATAATAAATTTTGATATAATTTAGTTAAGTAGGTGAGTTATGAAGAAAGTAGGACTTATGTTACTTGCATGTCTTGTTCTTTCTGGATGTACCGCTGTTAGAATTGATACTAAAGATATTAATAATATGGTAAGTGTTATACTTTCTAAAGATAATAAATTATATAATCATGTAGGAAAAGGTTATAAATACTATGTTCCTCGTGGTGTTACGTATATTGATACTAATGAATTTAATGAAAAATTATATTCAAATGGAAATTACTATTATTTATATGTAGACGCAGTAAGTTATTATTATAAGAAAGATTTAGATTATAAAGTAAATAAAGATGCTTACTATAGTAAAAAATTTGATGTTGATGGTAAGACGGCATATCTAGAAATTACTAAATCAGAAAAGATTAATAAATATTTTATTGAATTTATGTATAATTATGCACGGATTGAAACATTAGTAGATAAAGAGGATATTAACGATGCTGTTATGAATGCTTCTTATATTTTGTCTACTGTTAAATTTAATCCTAATGTTATTAAGTTAATGCTTAATGAAGATTACTTTATTAATAAAGAAGAAAATTATGATGAATTTACGTCTGAAAAAAGTGATGTAGAAACGGATAATTTTTTACAGTATTCTGATCAAGACAATGAAAAGAAAAAGGAAGAAAAATAAGATTGAGGTGTAAAAATGGGATTTGTAGACAAATTAAAAAATTTATTTACTGAAGAAGAAGAAGAAATAGAAGAAGTGCCAGTGAAGAAGGAAGTAATTCACGTTGATATTCCTGCTCCAGTTAAGCCAAAAGAAGAACCAGTAGAAGTAAAAAAAGAAGAGGAAGAAGATAAGTTTAAATTTCCTGTTTATTTTGATGATAAAGATTTAGAAGAATTGAAACCTGAACCTAAAAAGGTTGTTGAACCAAAAAGAGAAATTCGTAATACAACAAGAGAAGAAGCTTATGGTGGAAGAAAGCCTTATCAAGGAACTGTTGGTAAGAAACCAAAGGTTGAAACAACTATTAAAAGAAAGAAAAACTTTTCACCTTCACCAATTATTTCACCAGTGTATGGAGTTTTAGATAAGAATTATCACAAAGAAGATATTACATCAAAACAAGATGAACCAACACCAATTATTTCTCATACAAGAAGTAAGGTTACAATTGATGATGTTAGAAATAAAGCTTATGGATCTTTAGAAGATGATTTAGAGACAACTTTATTTGGTAAAAATTCAATATTATTTAATGAAAAAGAAGAAAAAAAAGAAAATGATGATTTATTCGAAGATTTAGGCTTTGGTTTAGATGGTGAAGAAGAAAAAAGTGAAAAAGATAAATTAAATATGACTTTGGCTGAACTAGATGAGTTAAGAGAAGAGGAAGAAAAAAAAGAAGCAGAGCACGAAGAATTAAAAGAAGATGACTTATTTGATTTAATTGATTCAATGTATGAAAAAAGGGATGATGCTTAATGAGTTGTTTTAATGTTGTATTTCCAGTAATATTATATATGTTGTTGTTCATATTATTAATTGTACTTATTATGTTTATTGTACGTTTATTAAATACTTTAGATAAAGTTGATAAGGCAATAGATGATTATAATCAAAAGTCAAGTAAATTGAATGGTTTATTTGATATTGTCGATAATACAACTGATATGGTATCTAATATTAGTGATATGGCAGTATCATTTATTACTAAAAGTATTACTAATATTATAAATAAAAAGGAAAGAAAAGAGGAAAATAATGAGCAAGAAAAATAATGGTTTAGGAAAATTTTTAGCTGGAGCTGCAATTGGTGCAGGACTTGGAATTTTGTTTGCTCCTAAAAAAGGTAGTGAAACAAGAGAAGAATTAAAGAAAAATATTGATTCTTTAATTAGTAAAGCAAAAGATTTAGACAAAGAAGAAATTAAAGCTGAATTAGAATCAAAATTATATGAAATAAGAGATATGATTGATAATCTTGATAAAGAAACTGTTATGGCAGTTGCTAAAAAACAAGTTAGAAAAATTCAAGAGATGACAAATGAATTAGTTTCATACACAAAAGAAGTAGGAACTCCTGCTTTAGAAGAAGCTGCAACTAAAGTAAAGGACGCTTGTATAGAAACAGCTAATAATATTGTAGAAAAGTTAGAAAAAAAAGGGTCTAAAAAATAGACTCTTTTTATAAAAATGAGGTGATTTATGGCAATAAATAGAAGGTACTCGCTAATATGCGATAATGAAGATGTTCATATATTTCCAATTTTTGAAAAAGCAGAAAATAAATTTTATAAGAAAAATAATTTAGTTGATTTAGATTATTTAATTTATAGTCAAACAACTGCAAATAATGCTAAAGAGTTAAGATTATTTTTAATTAATTATTATAAAAATTTATTAATTTTAGTGGATAGTCAAGTAACTACTAAAAAACAATTACAATTAAGAAAAACTATAGTTCAAGAAATAAAATATTTAATGGAAAATGAACATATTAAATTTAAAATAGTTTATAAAAATAATAATTATTTAAAAAGATTAAATGTACATTATAAATTAACAAATACACAAAAATATTTCTTAGATCAATATAATTTCTATAATCAAATATATGAATATGATACTAAAGCTGTTTTAGAAGAAATAAAACAGGATGAAAATTTTAATAAATTATTACATATTATTACTCAGAAATATAGCGAAGAAAAGTTTAATAATTATATTATTAGATCAAAAGGAATTGATAGCTATCTAAAATCGTATTTAAGTAATTATAGTAAATATTTAATGCTAATCAAAAATAATGAATATATAAGAAATGATGAGCGAGATTTTTATGAGAATTCATTTATACTTTTACAACAAAGATTATTGGGGTATAGAACTTTACGAACTGTATTAGAACAAATTAATATTTACTATCAAATGAATAAAGATAATATACTTTATGATTTAGAAGAAAAAATAAGAAGTGAAGAAGAAATAATAAATGAAGAAAATTATATAATAAAAGGAGATATAATTGCCAGTAGAATGGAAGAATTGTATGGAATGGGTTATAATTTACAAGATTTTAAAGATGCTGATGTATATCCAGATGGATTAGGAATTAGAAAAAAGTGAGTTATGAAGAATAATATAGAAGAGTTTTTAGATTATATACAAAATAATAAGGGATATTCTAAGGAAACTATAAAAAGTTATGAACTTGATTTAGATGCTTTTTATAATTTTTTAAAATCCGAAAATATTAATAGTTTTAAAAGTGTTAATTATAATGTTTTAAGAAATTATTTAATTAGTTTATATGAAAAAAATTATAGTAAAAAAACTATTTCTAGAAATATTAGTACACTTAGAACTTTTTTTAAATACTTAGTAAGTGAGGAAATTATTAGTACTAATCCTAGTACATTAATATCTAATCCTAAATTGGATAAAAGATTACCTAATTATGTTACTTATGAAGAATTACAAAAGTTATTTGATAGTATAGATAATAGTACAGTTTTAGGTAAAAGGGATCTTTTAATATTGGAATTATTGTATTCAACTGGTATTCGTGTAAGTGAACTAGTTAATTTAAAATTAAGTGATATTAATCATGGTGAAATTAGAGTTAGAGGAAAAGGAAACAAAGAAAGAATTGTCTTGTATGGTAAAGTTTGTTCTAAAAGATTAATTGATTATGCTAAAAATAGTAGAAGTGAATTATGTAAGAAAATAGATAATCAATATTTAATTTTAAATAAAAATGGAAATAAAATGAGTACTAGGGGTATTGAATTAATAATAGAAAATATAGTACGTAAAAGTGGTTTAAAAATTCATGTTACACCTCATACAATTCGGCATACTTTTGCTACTCATATGTTAAATGAAGGTGCTGACTTAAAAAGTGTTCAAGAATTACTTGGACATGAAAATTTATCAACAACTCAAGTTTATACACATATTTCAAATGAACGCTTAAGGAATGTATATTTAAATACACATCCAAGATCTAAAATAACAAAATAAAGGGTATACAATATCCTTTATTTTTGATATAATTTAATGTAGGTGATACTATGAGAAGGGGATTTACTTTAATTGAACTTATAACAACTTTAGTTGTAATGGGAATAATAGTATTAATAACAATACCA
>CALVZI010000044.1 GCA_944372485.1 uncultured Bacilli bacterium | reverse complement strand
CAGTTGATTTTTCAATTATTTCATGACCTAATGCACCATATATTTTAGTTTTAGGATCAATAAAACTAAGTGTTCCAATCCCTGTAATTCGATCTTTTACATATAATCCAGTTTTATAAACATCATTATTATCTTTATATAGTTTTAAATTAGTTTTATGACTTTTATCAGATCTTTCATAAGTAATTTCAATACTACCATTACTTTTATTTTCATTAATAATATTAATCATTTCACTAATATTATTTACTTTTACACCATTAATATGTGTTATTTTATCACCAACCATAATTCCTGATTCAGTTGCTGGATTACTGCCATTTACTTCATAAGTTCCAACAACCATAATTCCTGTTGCTTCTAGTTCGATTCCAATATTTTCACCACCAGGAATCAAATAGTCAGAATAAGCAAATACACTTATTGGCATAATAAGTAATAGAAGAAGAAAAAGAATTGCTTTTTTAAATTTTAATTTTTTTAAAAACATCAAATTCTCCTTTCAACAGACTACATTATTATTATGTTTTAAAATAAAATAATTATCTTGTAAAAAAAATTCCAAACTTCCATTAATTAATTATTAACCAAATATTGTAATAGTAGAAATAAATGTCATAATTTGTTATAATATTTTTGGAAGTGATAAAATGAAAAAAAATAAGAAAAAAGAAAAAATAATTAAAAAAGAAATTGGTGAATTTAAAGAATTTATAAATCGTGGTAATGTTATAGAAATGTCGATTGGTGTTTTAATGGGAACATCTTTTAGTAAAATAGTTACATCAATTGTAAATGATGTTTTAATGCCAACAATTGGAATTTTTATGGGTGGATTAGATTTTACTAATATTGTTTTTAAAATTAAAAATGCCGAAATTAAAGTTGGTAGTTTTATTCAAAGTGTTGTTGATTTTTTAATAGTTGCAATATGTATATTTGTTTTTATTAAAATATTATCAAAAATAACCAAAAAGAAAATAGAAAAAGAAGAAAATAAACAAGAAATTACAAAAAGTGACGAAGTAATATTGTTAGAAGAAATTAGAGATTTATTAAAGAATAAAGGTGATTTAAATTAAAAAAAATATTGACTTATTTTTAAATGTAATTATATGTTTTCTATCATTTATTTATTTTAAACAATTTTATTTAAATTATTTGTTTTGTAAAAAAAAGATGAGTAATCATCTTTTTAATAATACATAATCATTTGTCCTATAATTGATACAAGCATAATAATAAGACCAAAAATTGCAACTATTTGATTAACATTTAATCCAAGAAAAGTTTTTTTCTTTTTATTCATTAGTCTCACCTCGTATCTAATTATACAATAAAACTATAAAAAATGGAATATTTTTTTTATTTATTAATAAATTTAATTAGAGGTGATTAAATTGAAAAAAATGGACAAACTAAAAATAACAATTAATAAAAAAATGTTTATATTCTTATTAGCTTTATTTGTAATTGGAATAATAGTAGGATCATTATTTGTAACAATATTAAAAGATAGTGATAAAACTTTAATCACAGAATCATTAAATAACTTTTTTACTAATGTTAAAACGCTTAATTTAAAATGGAAATCAACTTTAATAACGACTTTAATTACACAGGCTAGTTACGTAATTGGAATTTGGATATTAGGTATATCAATTATTGGTTTACCATTAATATTAATTATATATTTTTCTAAAGCTTTTATTTTAGGTTTTTCTATAGGAAGTATTTTATTAAATTATAATGTTAAAGGAATCTTACTTTCTATCGCATATATATTTCCTCATCAAATAATTAATTTCTTTATATACACAATACTAGCTATATATGCTTTAAGTTTATCAATAAAACTATTTGATTCTTTATTACATAAGAAAAAATTAGATTTTAGACCAATTTTAAATAAATATTTATTTATACTTATGGTAAGTGTAGTTTTATGTATAACATCTACATTATTAGAAGTGTTTGTAATGCCTAGATTAGTTTATTATGTAACAACTTTAGTATTGTAAAGTTGTTTTTTTAACCTAATTATAGTATAATTATTTTGTTTGAAAGAGGGATTTTATGAAGACAGTTGTACTAGGAGTTAGTGGGGGAGTAGATAGTAGTGTCGCAGCTATTCTACTTAAAGAACAAGGATATAATGTAATTGGCCTTTTTATGCGTAATTGGGATAGTTTAGTGAATAATGATATACTAGGTAACCCTGATTTAGAAAATCACGATATATGTCCACAAGAAGAAGATTATAATGATGCTTTAAAAGTTTGTAAAAAAATTGGTATTCCCCTACATCGTATTGATTTTGTAAAAGAATATTGGGATTATGTTTTTACTTACTTTTTAGATGAACTAAAAAAAGGTAGAACTCCTAATCCTGATATTATGTGTAATAAATATATTAAGTTTGATATGTTTGTAAAAGAAGCTCTTAAACTTGGGGCTGATTATATTGCAACTGGTCACTACGCAAGAATAAAAGATGGTAAGCTTTTAAGAGCTATCGATTCTAATAAAGATCAAACTTATTTTCTTTCTCAATTATCAGAAAAACAATTAAGTAACGTATTATTTCCAATTGGTGACTTAAATAAAACTGAAGTTAGAAAAATTGCAGAAGAATACGAATTAATAACTGCTAAAAAGAAAGATTCAACTGGAATATGTTTTATTGGTGAAAGAAATTTTACAAAATTTTTAGAAAACTATTTACCAAATCAACCTGGAGATATCATTGAAATTAATTCTGGTAAAAAAATTGGTACTCATATTGGATTAATGTATTATACAATTGGTCAAAGACGCGGTTTAAATATAGGTGGTTCTAAAGAAAGAATGTTTGTTGTTGGAAAAGATTTGAATAAAAACATCTTATATATTTCTTATGGTAATACTGAATACTTAATAAGTGACTCTTGTATCATTGATACAATTAATTTAAATTGTGATTTAAGACCTACAAAGTGTACTGCAAAATTTCGTTATCGTCAACCAGATAATAATATTGAATTAGAATATTTAGAAGATGGAAATATTTTAGTAAAATACCCACAAGGTGTAAAATCTGTTACGCCTGGACAAGCATGTGTTTTATATTTAGATGAACAATGTATTGGTGGGGGAATTATCAAAGAAGTTAGAAAAAATAATAAAAAATTGTGGTATTTATAGAAAAGTATAATTTTTTAATTATACTTTTTGTTTACACTTGACATTTGACAGTAAAATGATAAAATATTAATAGGAGGTTATCATGGAACGATTAAATGAAATACTACATGAACTTGGTATATCAAAAGTTAAATTAGCCAAATATCTTGGTGTATCAAGACAAATGATATATAACTATTTAGAATTAGACGATATAAATAAATGGCCAAAAGATAAGAAGGTTTTACTATTAAATTTACTTGGAATTAAAGCAGGGGAGGAGTTAGACAAAATTAAAGTAGACACTGATTATATTATGAGTGTTGAAACACGTATTAATACTTTATTTGAAAATAATGATAAGATTAATGCAATTAACGAAACAAATGCTTTATATACAGGATTATCTAAAAAAAATAAAGAAGTAATGCATGATATTGTTAGTATTATAAAAGAAAAATTAGAAGATGATAAAGATGAACAATCATATTATATTTTTAAATATCTATATCACTTCTTACAAGCTTTAGATACAAATAAAGAATTAAAATATATATTAGGTTATGTTTCAAAAGCTGCCGGTTTTATTAAACCAGAAGAATTTGTTTTTGAAGAAGAAAATCAGTTTACATTTGAAAGTATATTCTATTTAGCAATGGTATTATACGAGGGTGGGGGAACAAGCAAAACAAAAATTGCTGAAGCTCACAGACGTTTTGTAAATCAAATTGAACAAAAACGCGAAGAAAAATTAAGTCGTACTTTAGAATTAAATACATATAAAGTTCAAGCATTAAAAGAACTTGGTTATACTGAAATGACCGAAAAAAATGCTTCTGAAGTATTAGAAAAGATTGCAGAAATTGAATCTCGTAAAGTAACACATTAAGTGTTATTTTTAGTACACTTCCCCTATTTTTTCTTATCACTTCCCCTACTACTTATTTTCATTAAAGTAGGGGAATATAAGATTAATAATAATATGATAATTTAATAATATATCTATAAAATTATGTAACATAATACAAATATAAATATGATCATAAGTTTATTATTATATACTGGTTTAAATATTAAAAGTAATATGGTTAATCAAAATAAAAATTTAAAATGTTTAATTAAAAAAATAATTTTAAAATTATATAAATAAAATTATATAAATAAGATTATATTAGCTATTATTAATTATTATAAATAAGAAAATAATGTTAATAATATTAATAAACTTAGAAAGTTAAATGGTTAGTTGTTCACTTATTTTAAGATAATTAGCAACTTCGTATAATATATATTATGTTAACTTCTATATATATGAAAAATAGTACATTAAAATACTATTTTATTTTTTCTTTCAAGTTTTCTTCACATACTGTAATAAATAATTTATATATTTGTTTAGTTCTTTCTGTATCATCGTTAATATTATATATATCAGGATATTTTATTAATTCTTGTTTTAATTCTTCGGGATATAATCCAATATTCATTACTTCATCATATGTTTCTATTTTTTTAAAAATTTCTTTAAACATTTTTATTTGATCTAAAGAAATCAAATTAATATTAGATGGTATTTGGATATCAGCATATTTTATTTTTGCTAGTTCATATGTGTGTAAACCATTAAAAATTAATATTGCACCATTATCACATAAAAAATCTTCTTCTAGAGCTTTATCATCTTTTTTAAATAAGTCTTCAATTATTTCCTTCAGTGCTAAATAATGATTTTCTCCTTTTAAAACTAAAACATTATTAGCGTACATTCTATAATTTTGAGCATAATTATATATAAAGTTTTTTTGCGTTTCTGTAAAATTTTTATTAAAAATAACATATCCGATATTATTCATATTATTTCACTTCCTTATGACAATTATACCTACTCTACTCTATATATGTCAAGTAATAGTAAATAATTTTTTTGTATAAAATTTTGATTGTTGAGAATAATAAGTAATGGGTGATTATAATGAAAAAGAATAAGACGCAAAAGAAAAATTCAAATGCAAAAGCTATGAATTGTAATAAAACAAATTCAAAAGCATGTAATTCTTCAAAAAAATCTGATGAAAAACAAATCGGATTTGATGAAGATAATACAAATTCATTTGAATTAAAATAATTATTACATCCAAAAAAGAGACATTGTCTCTTTTTTTATTATAAATAGTGATTTATAATCATAATAATTGATCCTAAAATAAAAAATATAATTGTTAACCTTTTATTGTTATAAGATAGTGATGTAGGAAGTAATTCGTAACTAGCAATATGTGTCATTATACCAGCGATTATAGCAAGTAAACATCCCATAATAAAATTATTCATTATATTTTTTAAAAATAATAAAGCAAGAATTGCACCAAAAAGTTCTGAAATACCAGAAATAAAAGTATATGCAATAGCTCTTCCCCTACTCTTTGTGGCATAATAAATTGGAATACTTATAGAAATTCCTTCTGGAATATTATGTAGGGCTATTGCTAAACTTAATGATAAACCAAGTTTTATATTACTAGAAGTTGATAAAAAGGTTGCAATACCTTCAGGTATATTATGAGCAATAATTGCTAACATTGAAATAATTCCCACTTTATATAAATTTCCTTCTTTTTGTTCTGGTAAATAATAATCAATTAACATAGAAAAAATAATTCCTATAACAAAAAATATTGCAATAATTATTAAAGTTGGAAATAGATATAGATAATTTTTTAATAACGTATATGATTCAGGTATTAAATCAGTAATTGAAACAGTAATCATTACTCCACTAGCAAATGCAATAGAGGATATTAATATGTTTTTATTATTTTTCTTTGTGAAAAATATAATTATTCCACCCAATAATGTTGTTAATCCAGCTAGTGTTGAACAAAGTAAAGCAAAAGATACGTTGGACATACGATCACCTAAATTAGTGTATGATAAAACTACTAATTATATACTTATTCTAACTATAATAAAAATGAATGTTAAACATTAGTTAAAATGTATACGATTTTATATAGATAACAAACAAAGGTGAACTTTGTTTGAGAAAGTATTGTAATTTATAAAAGATTAAAAGCAAGGGTAAAGATAAACTCAACTTCGTT
>CALVZI010000043.1 GCA_944372485.1 uncultured Bacilli bacterium | reverse complement strand
ATCAAACTATGCCAGAAGAAAATTATATTTATGCTGTTCCTTATGAATGGTATACAGACTATAAAGTTCGTCGTTATGGTGCTCATGGTACAAGTCATATGTATGTTGCTAATCGTATGAATGAAATATTAGGACGTACTGATACTAAACTTATTACTTGTCACTTAGGTAATGGAGCAAGTATTAGTGCTGTTGTAAATGGTAAATGTGTAAATACTTCAATGGGATTAACACCAAACGCAGGTTTAATTATGGGAAGTCGTTGTGGAGATATGGATGCAACAGTAGTTACTTATATGATGGATCAATTAAAAGTAAGTCCTGCTGAAATGGATACATTATTAAATAAAAAAAGTGGACTTCTTGGTGTAACTAATGTAAGTAGCGATATGCGTGATATTGATGCTGGTATATTAGAAGGTAATGAACGTTGTGAACTTGTAAAAAGAATGTTTGTAAATCGTGTTGTAGAATATATCGCTAAATATTATGTTGAAATGAACGGTTGTGATGCTATTGTATTTACTGCTGGTATTGGAGAAAACTCTATTACTACTAGACGTAGAATTGTTAATAAATTAGGAGTATTAGGTATTTACTTAGATGAAGAAGCTAATGATAGTCGTGGTGAAGAAAAACTTGTTACAACAGCTGATTCAAAAATACCATGTTATGTTATTCCAACTGATGAAGAATTAATGATTGCTCGTGATACATATTCTTTAGCTAAATAGATACGAAGAGATTCGTATCTTTTATATGTTGACACAATATTTTTTATTCGTTAAAATAGATGTAGAAAGTGGGTTTTATTATGTTTAGTAATAAATATAAAAAAATATATAAAATAATAAAAAAATATAAACGAATTGTTATTGCACGTCATATTGGAGCTGATCCTGATGCTCTTGGTTCAGAAATTGCTTTAAAAGATATTATTAGTTCAACATTTCCTGATAAAGAAGTATATGCAGTAGGATATCCTGCAAGTAAGTTTTCTTATATGGGAAGCCTTGATAAAATGAATGAAGAATATTATAAAGATTCACTATTAATTGTTGTTGATCTTCCAGATAAAAAAAGAATAGATGGAGTTGATCCAACTAAGTTTAGTTATAGTATTAAAATTGATCATCATCCATATATAGAAACATTTTGTGATTATGAATGGATTGATGATAAAGCTAGTAGTACATCACAAATGATTATGGAATTAGTTTTTAATTCTAAATTAAAAATGACTAAATTTGCTGCTGAAAGATTATATCTTGGTTTAGTATCTGATACAAATAGATTTTTATTTAGTTATACAACTACTAAAACTTTTGATTTAGTTTCTAAATTAATAAAAGAAACAAGTATTGATTTTACAAGTTTGTATTCAAATTTGTATTTAAGACCACTTAAAGAAATTAGATTTTATGGTTTTCTTGTTAATAATTTAATTGTCACAGAAAATGGTTTTGGTTATGTAAAAATAACTGAAGATATTTTAAAAGAATATAATGTAGATGCAGCTACTGCTGGTAATATGGTTAATGAATTTAATTTTATTGATGAAATAATTTCTTGGGGAACTTTTACTTTTGATAAAAATCGTAATGTTATACGTGGATCACTTAGATCACGTGGACCAATTGTAAATGAAGTTGCTAGTCATTATAATGGTGGGGGACATATATACGCTAGTGGATGTCGTTTAACTGATTTTGATGAAGTAGATAAACTTGTTTCGGAAATGGACTCTGTTTGTAAAGAATATAAAAAAGAACAAATATAAATTATCATTGATTTATATATTGTTCTTTTTCTTTTTTAAAATTAACTTCGTCTTCAAAAAATAATTCATCAGGTTTTAAATTAAAAATTTTACCTATTTTTAATGCCATGTCATAGGACAATCTTTTTTTCTTTGTTTCAATTTGACTATAATAGGCAGTGCTAATATTTAATTTTTCTGCCATATCAGGAATAGTAAGATTATTCTTTTTTCGAAGAACTGTTAATTTTCTGTAACGACGTCTATGCATAAAAACTCCTTTATTATCAGTGTGTGACACACTAGTGATTAATATCAAAAAAATGTATCATTATATCAGCAGGTGGTTAAAATGAATTTACAAGATACATTTGGTAAAAATCTTAAATATTATCGCTATCAAAAGAACTATTCACAAGAAAAACTTGCAGAAAAAGTTAATATTGATAGTAGATATTTAAGTGATTTAGAAAACGGTAAATATAGTCCATCTTTTCCAAAAATTGAACGTATTGCCGAAGCTTTAGAAATAGAACCTTATTTATTATTTAAAAAAGATACTAATCATAGTTTATTAGCGCCACGTGTAGATATTTATAGAACTACAAAATATCGTTAATTGATATAATCAACTAATAAGATTATGTCATGATTAATTAAATTTGTCAAACTATTTTAAGAAAGATATCTTTCTTTTTTTTTTATGATGTGTTATTATATTAATAGTTCGGGGTGAAATTTTATGCATGGAGTAAGATATGTTAATGAAGATGGAACACCATATGTAAAAAAAGAAATTGATAAAAAGAAAGTAATGACTATTGCTGGAATTATTTTAGCGGTTATTTTTTTAGTCTTAATAATTGCTAATTTAGTAATAACAAATAAAAAGAAGAAAGCTTGTAATAAAATTGAGGAAACAGTTATTTCTGCTGCCTATAAATATGCAAGTGATAAAAAAATTCTTCCTGAAGTAGGTGGGCAAGAAATAGAAGTTTCTTCAGAAGATTTAATTAAAGAAAATTATATTAAAAAAAGTGATCTTACATATGAAGAAAATGTTGGTAAAGCTACTGTAACAATAACTAAATATAAAGAAGATTATATTAAATCTGTTGAACTTGAAAATTGTAGTTATTGTACAAGTCGTTATAAAAAGTGGAGTAAAGAAACAGATAAATATGATGAAGATAAAAATGTTGTTGATGTAATTACAACTTATAATTATTATAATCGTTCTACTTATTATACAAAATATACTGATTATATTGAAAGTTCTGAAGTAAGTACTAAAAAATCAAAATATGGAACATATTTACCACTAGATGAAAGTATATTACCAGAAATACCTAGTACCGGAGTTATTGTAACTATTGAACAACAAACTAAAACATATTATTCATATCGTGATAAACGATGGCGTTATTATAAATATCAATGTGATTATAGTGCTTTTTCTAGTGAACAACCAAGTGGATATGCTAATAAAGATAGGGGAACTGTACAATATACTGAGTGGTCAAAATGGTCAATTAATTATCCTGACGAGAAAGATTATCGAACAATAAAGAAAGATACAGGATATCGTTGGTATTATAAAGATGGTAAAAAGAAAATTTATTATAATAGTGGTGAGTATACACCGGAACAACCATCTGAAAAATATACAGAAAAAGAAAAGAAAACAGTAACAATGTATAGTTATAGAGATCAAGAATGGCGTTGGTATAATGATTGTAAACGTTATTATACTAGTATCACAAGCAAAAAAAATGATAATTATCCATATCGTGATGATGAAACACTTACATATACAAATTGGACTTCATGGAAGCCAGAAAGCAGTGTAAATAGTGAGAATAGTTATTATCGTGAAGAAAAAACTGATACTCATTCAAGATATCGTATTAAATATGATATTTATTCATTAATAAAATTAGATGAAGCTTTACCAGAAAAAGAATTTGAAAAAAAGCTTGGTAAATCTCTAGAAGAAATTGCTAAAGATCCAACTATAGCTTTAGAAATTACGTATAAATTTAAATATAAGAAATAAGATTGTTAATTTGAATTAATAATCTTTTTTTTTCATAAATTATTTTAGGTGATATAATGAAAAAAGTCAGGTTAAAAAAGAAACATTATATTTCAATTAATTTAAAATATAAAATTTTATTTTTATTATTTTTAACTTCTTTATCAACTTTTTTAATTTTTAAATATATTAATAATCGTTTTACACCAATATTGATGGAATATGCGAAAAGTGAGTTAAAACGAATATCATTATATATTATTTATTAATTTATTAATGTTGAGGTTATAA